>CBRGMJ010000313.1:0-3207 GCA_967797525.1 uncultured bacterium
ATCGTTGGAGCCCCCTTTTTGGCGGGCTTGGGATCCCTCCCCGTTCCCTCCAGTGTGCCACGTCCCCTGCACCGGGTTCTGTAGCGTCGACTACAGACCTCCCGCGTGCCTTCGGCGTAACATTGCCGGTTAGATACACGACGCACGAGGCAGAAGGGGAGGTGACGTCATCAGATGGATATGACGAACCGCACTTTTGACGCCGGGCTGTTGAGCCGGAGGCAGTTCCTGGAAGTCGTCGCCGCGGCCGGCCTGACGCTTCCGGCGGTGGCATCACTGCCGCGGCTGCGCGCTATTGCAGAGGCCGCGGGCGCGGAAAGGAAGCACGTCGCGGATGCCTTGCGATTCTCTACGAAACCACAGCGTTGGAAGGGGCTTTTCGGCTTCGTCACGTTCAGGATGCACCCGGTCTTCATCAACGGCCAGCGCGCCTACCACATCCGGACCGATACTTCTGACGCGGACTATGCGAAGCGAATTGGCCTGGTGCACGTGATCCGGCTGACGGCCGCGATCAAGAGTGGCGACCACGCGGACTATTACCTGTTCACAAACGGCGCTGCCGGCCAGGTTCCAGTCGTCAGCACTGCGCCGGGTCGAGACGACTACACGCCGGCCTTCCGTCTGCATCGCGTGACCTTCCGCGGGACCGCCAGGATCTTGAACTCGGTCGAGCAGATCAAGGACGCCGAGGCCAGCAGGCAGGTGACCGTTGCGGCCACCAACATCGTCGTCAATTACCCGTTCGTCAAGTGGCCCGACGGTGAACTGCCGCGCGATAGCAAGCGCGAGGCCTATCTCGGCGACGGCCAACTCCTCGAGCGGCCAAACGTGGAGAAGCGTGAGGTGACCTTCAAGCTCCAGCAGTGCTTCCCGGGCGAGTGGTACATCGTGACCGACACGTCCGCGGTACCGATGGCACCCATGATGAAAATTGCCCCTTCGGCAAGGACCGCGGGTCTCACCAAGGCCGGCGCCACTGCCAAGATCCTGGTCTTTGGGAACGGCATCAAGGGGCCGGGGCCGATGGGGTTCCAGCCCTCCGTCGTCGACAGTCTTCCCGGACAGCCGCTGTGGAGTCCCTTCTGGGACCACTACACGTTTACGTGGGGCGAGGACAAGACCCCGGCCGTAGCGAGGAACCAGGATGAATTGCTCGCCTACGAAAAGAACGGCGCCCTCAAGCGCTGGCCGGGGACACCCGACACAAACGGCCAGCTCTTCGTGGTGAACTGCCCGGTGCCGGTCACGGCGCCGACGACGTGGAGGAGAGCCTAGGGCGCGCTCGACGCGGGGTCGCGACGCGCCTCCAACCGGCCGAGGTCGCGGATCACGATGTGCCGGTCTTCGACGGTGATCATCCCCTCGTCTCGGAATCTGTGCAGAACGTTGGTCACGGTCTCGCGTGTGGCGCCGATCATGCTGGCGAGATCTTGGTGCGTGAAGCGAAGGGCGAGGCGGCGGCCGCCGTCATGCGGCTCGCCGTACGCCTCGACGAGTTTCGACAGCAGCGCCGCCAGGCGCTCGGGCACGTCCCGGAAGGCCAGGCTCTCGACGGCCTCCTCGGCCTGTTTGAGCCGCTCCGCCAACACTTTCATCACCCGTAGTGCCATCTCGGGCTTTGACCGGAGCAGTTCCTCGAAATCCCGGCGGCGCAGCACGCAGATCAACGTGTCTTCGAACGCCTCACAGTGGACGGCCTCGGGTGCGCCCACCAGCGCGCGCTCCCCGAAGATGTTCCCGCGCTCCAGTAGCGCCAAGATCTGCACGCGGCCGCCGGCGGAGTACCGGCAGAGTTTGACCCTGCCCTCCTTGACCAGATAGATCGTATCTGGAGCGTCGTCGGGGTGGGCAATCAGCTGGCCGCGCTCGTAGCGGCGCATCTTTGTCCGCATCGCGAGCCGGTGCATTTCCTTCGGCGTCATGTCCTGGAACAGGTCGATGTGTTGCAGGTACCAGAGTTTCTCGGCGTCGCCCTCTCCGGCGCGCGGCCGCTCTTCGACCGTTTCTGCGCCGCGGCGGCGAAGCAGATGTCGGCTTATCCACGACGCGCTCATCGGCAGACTCCCCTGGTCCTCCGTGTTGACCTCGGCGGGGCTTGCCATGCTACGAGTACGGAGGGCATGCATGACCGCCACGCGAACCGTTCCCCGCGCGATCCTGATTACCTCCGGTCCGACCCGTTCGAGAAGGCCCCGAAAATCATCCCCAACATCGAACGATGGGCTCCGAGAACGTCTTTGGTGGGATTCAAACTCGAGGTGCGGGTGGATGAGCGGCGGCTGTTGGCGAGGGCCCGCCGCCTGCTCAAGGAGCCTGGTGTCGATGTCGTCGTGGCGAACCAACTCTCCGAGCGGGAAGACCTCCTTTCAGTACGCCCGGGCGTAGTACATCGTGGCTGTGGACGGCTTCCCGCAGACGAGACAGTCACCCTCAGGAGCGTCGTCCAACGGAATGACTCGCGGCGAGGCACCAGTCCGCTCACGAACCGCATCTTCGCAGGACTGATCGCCGCACCACCCGGTCTTCACGAAGCCCCGCCGATCGCGGATCGCCTGCTCGATCTCAGCGAGCGTGTCCGCTTCGATAATATGGGAGTCGCGAAATGCCCTGGCACGCGAATAATAGGTCTGCTGGACGTCGTCGAGCGCCGCACGCACCGCCTGCTCGATCTCATGCAGCGAGACGGTGGTCTTGCCGCCGCCTGTCCGCTTCACCATGACGGCCTGATTCCCGGCCACGTCGCGTGGACCGATCTCCAGACGCACCGGCACACCGCGCATCTCCCAGTCGTTGAACTTCCAGCCCGGAGTGTACTCGTCGCGATCATCGAGGCGTACCCGTGCTGCCGTTCCGAGGCGCCCCACCAGCGCGCGAGCGGCAGTCAGCACTTTTTCTCCTTCTTTGCCGAGGATCGGCACGATGACAACCTGGATCGGCGCAATCCGCGGCGGCAGTCCGAGGCCGCGGTCATCACCGTGGGCCATGACCATAGTGCCGATGAGTCGGGTCGTCACCGCCCATGACGTCGTCCAGACGAACTTCTCGGTGTTATCGCGGTCCAGGAATTTCACGCCAAACGCCTTCGCGAACCGCTGCCCAAGGAAATGGCTCGTGCCCGCCTGGATCGCCTGACTGTCCGGCCAGAGCGCTTCGAGTGTGTAGGTGTAGTCCGCGCCGGCAAACCTCTCAGACGGCGGCATCCGG
>CBRGMJ010000314.1:0-3188 GCA_967797525.1 uncultured bacterium
GCCAACCGGTGAGTGCCAGGTTCGACCATCCCGGCCCCGCCCCGCGGTTTGCTCCTCCGCCACCACGATTGCGCCCTCCTGCCCTCCCCGAGCGGCGAGCGCGTGGATCGCATCGAGGGTGGAGGGGAGGCTGTCTTGCACTGCGACCCGGGCCACGCCCCAGCGGCGGGCGAGTGCGGCCACCGGGAACCCGTCGAGTGCTACGGCCACAGCGCGTACAACACGGTCGCCGTTCCGATGGCCCAGCAATACGGCGCGAACGCGGAGAAGCGCCCCCGCTGCAAGACCAGCAGGAGGAGCCGGATCGCGAAGATCCCGGAGACGAACGCGGCCGCGAAGCTCACGAGCAACGGCCCGGTGCCCACCGCCGAGAGCCCTTCCAGCCCGTGGCGCGACTCGAACACCGCGGCACCCGCGATGATGGGAATCGCCATCAAAAAGCTGAACTCCGCAGCACGCACCGGCGACAGCCCGAGCCACAGCGCGACACTGACGGTGGATCCGGACCGCGAAACGCCGGGGAGAATGGCGAGGGCCTGCGCGAACCCGATCGCGATGGCGCCGGGCTGCGTCGGCGCGGCGCTGTCCCCACCCCGCCGGCGGGTCGACCAGAGGATCGTCCCCGTGAAGAGAAAGCCCAGCCCGGCGACGAGCAGCGAGTCAAAGGCGCGACCGACCAGGTCGTGCGCCGCGACCCCGATCACGACGCCGGGGATGGTCGCCAGGATGATCAGCCACGCGTAGCGGCGGTGCTCCGGATCCCTGCGGAGGGTGCCAACGGTCACTGCGGCAAAACGCCGGCCGTAGACGATTAAGACCGATCCCAGGGTGGCCACGTGCAGGGCGACTTCCAAAAAGACACCAGGGGTCTGGACGCCGGCCACTGCTTCCACGACCGCGAGATGCCCGTCGCTCGAGACCGGGAGAAACTCAGTGAGCCCCTGGACGAGGCCCAGCAGCACCCCCTGCCAGTAGCTCATGGGCTCACCAGATGCGGCCCGCGACAAGCGCGACGAGTCCCGCCGTCATGGCGCCCTTCAGCATGAGACTCGCGTCCGCGAGCCGCCCGCGGCGCAGGCGCAGGACCGCCATCACCACGGCGAGCTGCGCGAGGACGGCGCATCCGAAATAGGCGGCCCGGTATCCGGTCATCCACGGCAGTACGAGGCTGAGCGGGACAAAGGCGACGGCCAGTCGCACCGCGACGCCGCGAGCGCGATCGCGGCCGATGGCGATCGGCAACGTGCGGCGGCCGATCATCCGGTCTCCGGGCTCGTCGTCCAGGTCCTTCACGATTTCGCGGACCAGATGGAGCCAGGCGGCGAGCGTCCACGGCACCAGTCCCGCCGCGGGCTGGCCGACCGCGCTCGCCCCGTACACCAGGGGCAATCCCGCGACGAGGGCCACGGCGAGGTTCCCCGGCAGTCCGCGCCGCTTGAGCCACGGGGAGTAGGCGACCATCACCCCGAAGGCCGGCACGGCGATCGCAACGAGCGTGCCGCTGACGAGCGCGGCGGCGGCGAGCCCCACGATCGCGCCGGCGAAGACGCACAGCTCGGCCGTGCCGCGGGACAGCCGGTCCGCGGCGAGCGGCCGTGCGTCGGGACGATTGACGGCATCGGCGTCCGCGTCCTGGAGATCGTTGAGGGCGTTGCCCGCGGCGCCCAGCGCCACGCCTGACAACGCCGCCCAACCCAGCAACGGGGTCCAGTGCAGCGCGCCGAGCGCGATCCAGCCCCCGGCGAACACCCCGGCCGCGGCGAGGAGGAGATTGGGGAGACGGATCAGGCGCAGCAGATCAGCCACGCAACACATCCTGATACATCTGTTCGTAGAGCGGGATGATGCGCTCGGCGGTGAACTCCTGGGCGCGGGCGATCGCCCGCTCGCGCATCCGGGCGTGGGCCGCCGGATCCTTGAGCAACGCCACCGCGCGCGTGGTCATCTGGGCGACATCGCCGACGGGCGCCAGAAATCCGGTCTCCCCGTCCACTACGACCTCCGGGATGCCTCCCAGATTGCTCGCCACCACCGGGACCCCGCAGGCCATCGCCTCGAGGGCGGCGAGACCGAACGATTCGGTATTCGACGGGAGCAGGAAAAGATCGCCCTCTCGCAGAATGTCGCCCACGCGGTCGACCTTGCCGAGAAATCGCACATGCTTCGTCAATCCGAGCCCGTCCACCTCCGCTTCGACGGGGTCCCGGTCGGGTCCATCGCCCACGAGGACGAGCGTGGCCGGCATCGCCTCCCGGACACCCGCGAAGACCTTGACGACATCCGAGACCCGTTTGACGGGGCGGAAGTTCGACACGTGCACCAGCACCTTGTGCCCCGCCGGCGCCAGTCCGCTGCGCTTGGCGCCCGCGGCCGGTGGATAGTAGTCGTCGGGCCAGATGAAGTTGGGGATGACCGTCACTTCGCACCCGGCGCACCCGAAGATCCGGTAGGTCTCCTCCCGCAGGTATTTGGAGACGGCGGTCACTCGATCGGACTGCTCGATCGAGAACTTGGTCATGGTGAAGTACGACGGATCGCTGCCCACCAGCGTGATGTCGGTGCCGTGCAGGGTCGTCACCACCTTGAGGTCGCGGACGTGCGCCATCATCTGCTTGGCGAGCCACGCGGTGGTGGCGTGCGGGATCGCATAATGCACGTGCATCAGGTCCAGGTTTTCGCGCAGTGCCACCTCATGCTGCTTCACGGCCAGCGCCAGCGCATACGGGGCGTGTTCGAACAAGGGATAGGGAGTGGTCACCACCTCGTGAAAGGTGACTCGCTCTTCGTAGCCGCGGAGCCGGAACGGGCTCGCGGAGGAAATGAAATGGATCTCGTGGCCGCGGCGCGCGAGCGCGAGCCCCAGCTCGGTCGCGACGGCCCCGGAGCCGCCATAGGTCGGATAGCAGGTGATGCCGATTCTCACAGCACGTGCGTCGTGCGTCGTGCGTCGGACCACCGCTCGACAATTCGCTCCGCGATCACCTCAGGCTCCTCAGTCGCGTCCAAAGTCCAGACTCCCGGCGCACGTAGTTGATGTCGAAACCAGGTTTCCTGCCGCTTGGCGTAGCGCCGCGTGGAGACGACGATGGCGTCGCGCAAACCGGCCGCCGGCAAGCGCCCCTCGAGCATCCCGACCACTTCACGGTATCCCACCCCGTCGAGGCCTGGCGCCGTGGCTGGCACGCGCG
>CBRGMJ010000315.1:0-3186 GCA_967797525.1 uncultured bacterium
GAGCTTCGTCCACGTCGCCCGCACCGGCGATCCAAACACGTCCCACCGTCCGTACACCCACACGCCGATATCCTGCTCGACGAAGGAGTTCCCCCCGACGCAGCGGGCCGAAGTGGGTATGACGAGCCGGATCTCCGCCGTCACGCCGGTGGGCATGGGAGCCCCGGGCGTGCCGACTTCCAGATACCCGCCGCGATCGACGATCACGTTTCCGATGTCGAGACGCGTCGATCGGTCGCGGGCAAAGAGCAGCGAGCCTCGAATCTGCAGCCGCCCAATCTCGACGTCGCTGTGGACGTCGTAGGTGACCTGGTGTCCAGACCCGATGACCACAGATTCTCCGCGCACCGGTAGCCGGTTTGCACTCCACACTCCCGGGTCAGACCAGCGCCCACTGCGAGTTGTCGAAACTGGTGGACTTTGTGCGCGAACCTCAGGGATTTGGGGCGTGATCACAAGCGATAGTGCGAGGAGGGTAACACACGAGAGGATCAGGATGTGGCGGGCATTCAATGTTGGCCCCCTTTCGACAACAGACGCACTGCAGGGAGGCGCAGTACTGCCGTTGTAGGTGATTGGACTGGACGTTGAACTGGACGCGAAGGGGGATTCCTGCTGCGCCCTCTCCCGGCCAGGCGAGAACTGCAAGGCAGGTGCGGTCGACCCTTCCCTACGCAGAGTGTCTCACTGATCACAGCTGTTGGACAATACAGATTGGCTCTAAATTGGGTGGAAATTGGGTCAATCATGGAGTTTTCTTGCCGCATTTCTACCGTCCAGTGCTTGATTCCTTTTTTCCCGTCGATACTCGCGCTCTCAGAGGAGGAAGCGGACGGGGGCAGAAGACCCGATTCAGGCCATCAACACACCATCTTGAAGCACAGGGAGGCACCACAGTGCGCACCAGCTCGCTGAATCGTGTCTTGCGTGAGGCCGATCGGTCGCGTAAGGAGGTCCTCGATCTCACCAGCGCCATTGTCGGTCTTGACACGACGAACACCGGGGCGCCGGATTCAGGCAACGAGACGCTGGTCGCCGAGTTTCTCGCGGACTACCTGCGGCGTGAGGGGCTGTCGACCATCACCCTCGTCGGACGGACGCCGTCACGGCAGAATCTCGTCGCCTCGCTCCCTGGAAAACAGCGCGGCTGCGGGCTGCTGCTCCTGTCCCACAGCGACGTCGTCCCCGCCGGTGATCCGTCAACGTGGAAGTCACCGCCCTTCGCACCCACGATCAAGAATGGCCGCCTCTATGGCCGCGGAGCGGCCGACATGAAGGGTACCGCCGCGGCTGAGGTCGTCGCGCTACTGGTGGCGCATCGGCTCGGGCTTCCATTGAAGAAAGGGGTACGGTTGGTCTGCTTCGCGGACGAAGAAACCGGTGGGTCGTTCGGCTCCGGGTGGATGCGCAAAGAGCATCCCGATCTGCTGCAGGCCGACGTCGCGCTGAATGAAGGGGGTGGCCGGCGCCATCGGCAGGGCCGCCGCCTCCACTACGGCGTGGCATGGAACGAGAAGGGACGGCACGAGGTGGTCATCACCTTTTCGGGGACCGGCGGGCATGCCGCGACCCCGTGGCGGGGAGACAACGCGATCGCCTACGCGGCCGAATTCGTCGATCGCGTGAGAAAGCACCAACCGGAACCGGTTTTCGACAAGGGCTTGCTGTCGGGCTTTCGGTGGGTACCCGGATTCGAGACCGTGCGCCCGGATGGGCTTCACGCATTTCTCGACCGGCTCGCCAAGCACCACGAGTCGCTGGCCAGCGAAATGCGCGCGCTCACACGCACGACGGTCACACCGACGATCGTGCGTGGTGGGGTCAAGTCCAACAGCGTCCCCGACCGGTGCGAGGTCATCTGTGACGTCCGATCGCTACCGCAGCACGATAGAGCATACGTGATGCGCTATCTCAAGACCCGCGCCAAAGGCCTACCGGCCAAGATCACGCTGATCACGACGGCGGCGTCGAAGCCCGTCCGGTCCAGCGCGCGGCTAACGGCGCTCATTGGACAGGCGCTGAACGTCGCGTCGGGCAAGCCGGCTGAGGTCTTTCCCACGCTGACGGTAGGTTTCACCGATTCCCGCTTCGTCCGAGAGGTTGGGACACCGGCTCTGGGCTTCGCCCCAGAGCATCCAAACCGCACGGACAGCGCGGACGGCGTGCACGGGGCCAACGAGTCCGTGCCGATTGCGGATCTCCACTTTCGGGCCCGGTACTTTGCTGCCGCCATTGCCCTGGCGGCGGGCGCGTGAGCAGCGCCGACGCCGTAGCACTGAGCGGGGTGCTGGTCGCACTGGCCGGACGCGCGGGAGTGACGATCGACCAGGGCACGGCCACTCGCCTGACCTCGATCCTGGCCTCGGTGCTGTCCGATTGGAAAGCGCTCAGGAATGGCGCGGCCCCGCACGTCGAGCCGATGTCGATTGGGCGGTGGCCGGAAGAAGGCCGTGGGCGCGCATAACATCGAGCAGTTCACTCTCGCCACTCTGGCGCGGGCAATCCGCGCGCGCAAAGTCTCACCGGTCGAGATCACCAGGCTCGCTCTGGAGCGGATCGAGCAGCTTAGCCCCGTACTCAACGCCTTCGTGACCGTCACGGCCGACCGCGCGCTCGCCGATGCCAGACGCGCTGAGCGGGAGATTGCGCACGGCGGGTGGCGCGGCCCATTGCACGGCGTCCCAATCGCCGTCAAAGACATCTTCGCCACCAAGGGCATCCGCACGACCTGCGGCTCGCGGGTCTTACGCGCCTGGGTCCCGGATCACGACGCCACTGTGGTGCAGCGTCTGGCGCGGGCCGGCATCGTGTTGCTGGGCAAGCTCAACATGAGCGAGTTCGCGTACGCCGGCGTGCATCCCGACGTCGGACCGCCGCGCAACCCATGGAACCTCAACCGGTTCACCGGCGGGTCCAGCAGCGGGTCCGGGGCGGCGGTGGCTGCAGGGCTCTGCTTTGGATCGCTGGGCACGGACACGGGCGGGTCGATCCGCGGTCCCGCGGCCCACTGTGCCATCGTGGGATTGAGGCCGACGTACGGCCTGGTGAGCCGCGCGGGCGTCGTCCCGCTCTCGTGGTCATTGGATCACGTCGGCCCGATGGCGAGAACTGCCGAAGATGCGGCGATGCTGTTGGATGCCGTGGCCGGCTTCGATCCTGCCGACCCTACGTCGGTGAATCCTGGAC
>CBRGMJ010000316.1:0-3178 GCA_967797525.1 uncultured bacterium
CCGATGGGCCGACGAAGCTGACGAAGCGGCCCGGCGTGATCGTGAGGTTGACGTGCTGGAGAGCCAGGAAGGCCCGCTGTCGGCCCCGATCCGCGCGGGCGACGAAGATCTTGAAGACGTCGTGGGCTTCAATCACTGGTTCGGCGCCAGACATGCAGCCTCACCCAAGGACTCGCCTAGCTTGGTATACAATATACCGATTGGCGCGGAGGTTCTGCCTGCGCCGGTGGAATCCCTGCTCTGGAGGGCCTATGCCAAAGCTCGTCTTGACGATCGGGGATCCGACCGGCATCGGTCCGGAGGTGCTCGCGAAAGCGCTGGCGGCATCTGTGCCCCCTGGCGAGATCCTGGTCATCGGTGATGCCGTGGTGTGGGCCGAGGCCCAGCGGCTCAGCGGCGCACAGTTGTCCCCGCTCGCCGCGGATCGGCCCGGGCAGCCCACGCGTGGCGGGATCCCTTTCCTGGACCTGCCGCCGGCGGATCGTTCGTGGACCATCGGCCAGATGAGCGCGGCCGCGGGGCGTGCCGCCGCGGAGTGGCTGGAGCGCGCGGTGCGCCTGGCCATCCATGGGGCGGCCGACGCCGTCGTCTTTGCCCCGTTGAACAAGCAGGCGATCATCCGCGCGGGGTTTCCGGTGCGTGACGAATATGAGTTTGTCGCCTCGCTCGCCGGTGTCGGCGCCCACGATGAGGTCAACGTGATTCCGCACCCCGCGGGCCCGGGCGGCGGCAGCGATCTGCTGTGGGTCGCCAGAGTCACCTCACATCTCCCGCTCAGCCAGGTACCGGCGAGCCTGACCATTGAGCAGGTGCGGCGAACGATCCGTCTGGCCCATCGGACGACCGCGGCGGCCGGCACCGCGTCCCCGCGCATTGGTGTCGCCGCGTTCAACCCGCATGCCGGCGAGGGCGGCCTGCTCGGCGACGAGGAGACCCGGGTGATTGGCCCGGCCATCCAGGCCGCCCTACGCGAGGGGATCAACGCCTCGGGACCGCACCCGGCGGATCACATCTTCAGGCTGGCGCGTGCCGGCCACTTCGACGCGGTCGTCGCCATGTACCATGACCAGGCCCAGATTGCGACGAAGCTCCTGGGGTTTGACCGCGGGGTCTCGCTGGGCGTCGGGTACCCATTCGTGCTCACGACACCCTCGCACGGGACTGCGTTCGACATCGCGGGTCGGGGCATCGCGGACCCCGGGCCAATGCAGCAGGCGCTGGCTCTGGCCACCCGGCTGGTCCGCCGGTAAGTTTCAGGGGATGCTATCCTGAAGGAGTCATGCCGGTCGATCGCCGCCTGGACATCTTCCGCAGCTATCCGTCGGTCGCCAAGATGGTCGTGCAGGACTATCTGCAGCGCACCTCGGCGAAGGAGCAGGAGCAAGCGCTGGATGGGCTAACCGAACGCGAGCGTAAGGTGCTGACGCTCATCGCCGAAGGGCTCACAAATCAGGAGATCGCCGGCCGGCTGTTCATCAGCATCAAGACGGTGCAGACCCACCGCGCGCACATCATGGAGAAACTCAACCTGCACGACCGCACGGAGTTGGTCCGCTACGCGATCCGCAAAGGGCTGATCGAGCCCTGGGCTGCTTCAGGACTTCGAGCGGTCGTCACCCGTCGGCCGTCTGGTGAGCTGCAGGAAGATTGCGATGACGGCGACCAGCAGGAGGCCGAGCCTCCACAGCGCGCCGCCCCACATTCCACGGCCCATCATCCCGGGCCCCATCCACTGGCCCATCATCGGTCCCATCATGCCGGGACCCATCGAGAGCATGCCGAGGGCCGGTAGCAACACCAGGGCGCCGAGAATCACGAGCGATACAACCGTCAGATCTCGGGAACTCATGTTCGATCCCTCCTCGCATCTCCAAGATTACTCCCGGAGACGGCCCGCCGCATCAGGCCGTCGCCCGATGGGCACAGCGACAATCGGGCGTCCGGCCGCCGTCTTGTGGCACAATGAAAGCCGCGACTCTGCGAACCGAGGACACCCAACTGCCGGATCCGCTCAACGCCCGTGCGACACTGGCCGCGGGCGGCGAGACCTACACGTACTACCGGCTGGCGGCCCTGCAACCTCACTTGGCGCTGCCGCTGGAACGGCTACCGTTCACCGTCAAGGTGCTGGTGGAGAACGTCTTGCGAAACGCCGGCACCGAGCCCTTTACGAAGGACGACGTCCTGCGCCTGGCGTCATGGAAGCCGGGACAGGCGGCGTCCAACGCGCGGGAGTTCCCGTTCCTGCCGGCGCGCGTCATCTTGCAAGACTTCACCGGTGTCCCGGCCGTCGTCGATCTGGCGGCGATGCGATCGGCGATGGCGCGCGTCGGCGGCGATCCGAACCGGATCAACCCGCAGGTGCCTGTCGATCTGGTGATCGACCATTCAGTGCAGGTGGACATGTTTGGCTCGGCGGGTGCGTTTGCGTTCAACGTGCAGAAGGAATACGAGCGCAACCGCGAGCGCTACACACTGCTGCGGTGGGCGCAACAGGCGTTCCACAACTTCCGCGTGGTGCCGCCGGGTACCGGCATCGTGCACCAGGTGAACCTCGAATACCTCGGCAAGGTCGTCTGGACGGACACACGGAACGGCGAGACGGTCGCCTATCCAGATACGCTGGTGGGCACCGACTCGCATACCACCATGATCAACGGCCTGGGTGTGCTCGCATGGGGCGTGGGCGGCATCGAGGCCGAAGCCGCCATGCTCGGACAGCCCATCTACATGCTGACGCCAGAGGTGGTGGGCTTCCGGCTCGTCGGCGAGCCGCCGGAAGGCGTGACCGCCACCGACCTCGTGCTGACCGTTGCGCAGATTCTCCGGAAGACCGGCGTGGTCGACAAATTTGTCGAGTTCTTCGGAACGAGCCTCAAGCATCTGTCGTTGCCCGACCGCGCAACGATCGGCAACATGTCGCCCGAGTTTGGCTCGACCTCGACCATGTTCCCTATAGATGAAGAGACGCTGCGCTATATGCGGCTCACCGGCCGGAGCGCCCAGCAGGTCGCGTTGGTGGAGGCGTACGCGAAGGCACAGGGCTTGTTCCGCACCGATGCCGGTCCCGATCCGGAGTTCGATCACGTCGTCACGCTCGATTTGTCGACGCTCGAACCCAGCGTTGCGGGACCTCGGCGGCCGCAGGATCGCGTGGCGCTGGGGCAAATCGGCAAGA
>CBRGMJ010000317.1:0-3136 GCA_967797525.1 uncultured bacterium
GCCGAAGGACTCTTCGATCCCACCCAGTTCGACCTGCTGATCCCGGTCCCCCTTCATCCAAGCCGGGAGCGAGAACGGGGCTTCAACCAAGCGACGCTGCTCGCGAAGGAGGTGGGGAGCGCGTGGGGACACCGCGTCGGCTGTCTCTGCGCCGACCGCGTACACGCGCTAGACTTCCTCCGCCGGTCGCGACCGGGGCCCGCGTGACCGCGGCGCCGCCTCCCGGATGGTTCGAAGGAGCCCCAGGACGGCCTGACGCTGTATGGCCCACGTGATGCCCGCGTACACTACCGCACCAAGGGTGACCAGCGCGGCCAGGAGCACGATCTTCGGCACACCTGCGATGCCGCCCAGCGCCCACATCGCCGGCGCCACGACGGCGGCCATCGCGGTGCACGCCACGACACTGGCGCTGACGGCTCTCCGCATCTCCCGGAAGGTTAAACCCATCAAGCGTGACACGAACCTATACAGAATCGGGAACATGACGAGCGTCGCCACCAGGTAGCCGGCGGCTACCCCGACAATCCCCCATTGCAGCCCTACGACAAACGCCGGGAGATAGAGCAGGGCCGACAAGACGGCCAGTTGCAGGCGAAGATCAGGTCGCCCCGCGGCCTGGAGTGTGATGGGGCCAAAGGTCATGATGAGCTGGAAGAATCCCGCCAGGCTCAGCAGCCGGATGATTGGAACCGACGGTAGCCACTTAGCGCCGAACAAGACCTCCACGACAAGTGGGGCTACCAGCGAGAGCCCCACCATCATCGGCAGGACGATCATCGTGGCGTACTCAGTCGCGCGCAGGAATCCGCGCTTCATGCGCGTCTCGTCGTCCTGTATCCTGGAGAGTGCTGAGAACATCACGCGGTTGAGCAACCCCAAGTCGTTGAGCGGCGCCAGGAAAACCGTGTAGCCGAACGCGTAGAAACCGAGTGCCGTCGCGCCCAGGTACCGACCGACCAGCAGGTTATCTATGTTGCGGACCATGTAGGTGAACAGCGACGACAACTGGAGTTTACCCCCGAACGACCAGAGATCGCGGAACTTCGTCCGCGAGAAGACGAATCGGGGTCTCCAGCCCGTGGCCCGATACAGCAGGATCGTGCCTGAGGTGACCATCCCCAGTTCCTGCCCGACCAGGCTCCAAACGCCCAGGCCTCGATACGCCATCGTGATACCGATCACCCCGCCTACGATCGTAGCAACAACCGACCGCAGCGCGAGTACTCGGTAGTCCATGCGCCGGGAGATGATCGCGAGCTGGGTGCCGCCACCGGCCGTGATCACGAAGCGCAGCGACAGCACCACCAGCACGACGCCCACGACGGGCTCGTTCACCCACCGTCCCACCAGCGCGCCCACGGCGGCCGCGATCCCGGTCAGGATCAGCCCCGCGGTGAGGTTGGCCCAGAACGCCGTCGACAAGTACTCGTCGTCGACCTCGCGGCGCTGCACGATCGAGGCGCCCAGTCCCATGTTTCCAAAGATGCGGAGGAAGGAGGTGAAGACCGCGGCCAGCGCCAGCAGACCGAAGTCTTTCGGCGCCAGCAGCCGGGCGAGGATGATGGCGAAGATCTGGTCGATCACCCGGCGGCCGATTTGATCCCCGCCCACCCACATCATGCCCCGCACGGCCAAGGACCGCAGGCCCCCCGCCGGCGTCTCGCGTTGCGCACCCTCTCCGTTCGGCATCAGGCGGCGCCATCCGGAACGGTCCGCGTCAACCACGTCAGCGAAGCCTCGGCGATCAGGCCCGGAGCGGGCATTGGGCTGTCGACGAAGGCCCAGGCGCCCTCGCCCTCGACGAGCGTTGTGTCCACGGATGACCCGCCGGCCCGGTAGGCGTCTTTCAGCCTGACGTACTCTGGCTTGAGCTCTTTCTGGCGGCTGACCTGTACGAGCAGGACCGGCCGGGGCCCAGCCACGGCAACTTGCGTGAGGCTGCATCCCTCCGCGCTTTCGTAGAGACCGCGGTGGATCGCGTACCCCAGCGTATCCAACATCCCGGCCGACCGCAGCTGTTCGACGGCCTGCGTCACGGTGAGGGCGCTGGCCCCCCCAGCCAGCGCGCTCAACTGACTGGCCCGGAAGACTTCCCTAAAGTACGCGGGGCCGTCGACCACGGGCTCCCACAGGATCAGCGGGGCTGCCGGATGCTGTTGCGCCGCCAGTCCTGCCATGAGGCCTCCCCACCGGCCGCCGCAAAAGGCGAGGGGTTGAACACCTGTCTGATCTTTGAGGTAGCCGGTCGCGGCGGCCACGTCTTCGAGCATAGTCTGGACGGTGCTGTCCTTGAACACGCCACTGCTGTGTCCGGTGCCGCGGTAGTGCAAGCGGACCACGGCGAAGCCGGCCGCCGCCAGGGCCCGTGCCGTCAGAACCTGGGTTCCATAGATCTTCAGCTCCTCGACGAGAATCGATGGGCAAATGACGACCCCAGCGCGCGGTGTCGACGAAGTGCGATGAAGCACGCAGAAGAGCTCGGACTCGCCCATCGAGATGAACGTCGCGTCTTCTCGAGCGTGGCTGACGGGGTCCGCATAGCTGGCCACACGGCTCGCGGCCCGATTCCCTGGCTCCTGAATACTCTCGATCATGCTACCCTCCTGGGATCGTCGTCTGCGGGAATGGCTCTCCGGCCCGCAGCCGAAGGTTAGTTTACGAGTCTGGCGATGGCGGTTCGTGCCGCTGGGCAAAAGCGAGCGTGTGAAATGGCAGGAGTTTGCCCGAGGCTGTCGTTACCGGCTCCCGCCGCACGACCATGACGGTGTCGGCCTGCTGCCACATCGGCGGCACCCGCTGGCCCTGTACCGGATCCCGCAGTTCCTGGCGGAACCGCGTCAGCAGTTTTGCCTCATCGACGGGCCCCACCGCAGGACTCACGACCAGGTGCAATCGCGTCAGGTGGTCATCGCCTTCGACTTCCAACAATTGATAATCGGTGCTGCGGCCCCCGAACTCTTTTGGCAGGACCTCTTCGAGTATCCTCACGCAATCTGTCCCTAGAACCGTTGCGCCCTCGCCTGTGAGTTTGGAGAAACTGCGGATGCCCGACAGAACGGTGCGCAGTCCTAGGGCGCTTAGCAGGCACCCACACTGCTGTTCGGTGATGTCGCCAAAGTCATCCGTATCCAGA
>CBRGMJ010000318.1:0-3132 GCA_967797525.1 uncultured bacterium
GACGCGCTCGATGGACTCGTCATCATCCATGAGGCTATTGAGAATGAGCCACTGACGCCTCGTGAGCACACACACCCCTAACCGTTGGACGTAGGGTCTCCTAACCGTACCGCTCGCCGAATGCTGTCAGGGCCTGGTGGAAGACGTCCAACGGGGCGCGGACCACGCCGGCGCCGATCTGGCCCACGCCCGCGCGTTTGTGCGCGATGCCCGTGTTGATGATTGGCGCGATCTGAAGCCGCACGACCTTGCGGATGTCGATCCCGGTCGGAACGCCGTCGAAGTCGAGCGCGGGGATCTTGAACTGTGCGCTCCGGCCAACCGTGATCTCGGCCATCGACCGCGTGATGCCCACGGCCTCGGCGGCCGAGGGGAGCCCGACGAACCCCGTGACGGCCGGCGCGGCGGCCATCGCGAAGCCACCCAATCCCAGCGTCTCAACGATCGCGCTGTCGCCCATGTCGGGGTTGGCGTCGTCTGCCGTGTGGCCCGGGAAGTACAGACCGGCCGGCATCGGCGAGGGCGCCACAAACCACCGATCGCCGAGCCCGCTCACGCGGATGCCGAACTCGACGCCGTTGCGGCTCATCGCTGTGACCACCGTCGAGTGGGGAATCCCGCGTGCGGCGTCCATGATCGCCTTCGACGCCACCATCGCCAGGTTGAGAAAGAACTGGTCCGTGTCGGCGAGGAAACGCAGGATGCCACTGAGCGCCTCGGCGCGCAGGTTGCGCTCCGCGAGCGCCGGAGCGATCGCCCGATAGAAGAGGCTGGTGGCCGCGACATTGCGCTGGTGCATCTCATCGCCCATCGTGAGCGCGCGCGCCATCAGCGGCGCAAGCGGCAGCCCCCCCAGCCGTTTCACCGCGGCATCGAGCGCGGGGGCGAGCACGCCCTGCATCCAGCGGAGCCGGGTGATCACCGCGTTGTCGTTGGCGCCAAACCGCAACACTGCGCCGATGCCTTCGTTGATGGGCGCGTAGGCCACGCCGCCGTGCGCCGTCTCCTTCACCTCGAACAATGGCATCGACGGTGAGATGATGCCGGACATCGGACCGACCGCCTGGGCGTCGTGGTTGCTCTGCAGCCTGATGCCGCCCTGGTCCAGCAGCGCTTCCGCGTCGGCCGTCGTCTCCGCCCACCCCTCGTAGCACAGGGCGCCCACGATGGCGCCGCGCATCGGACCGCACAATCGGTGGATGGGCACCGGCGGCCCCGCGTGCAACAGCACGCGGCCCCGCAGGTCCGGGATCGCATCCTTTGCCGGTCGTATCCCAGTGAGGACCGGCGACGCCGTGTTGATGCGGCGGAGCGCCTCCGCATTCGCGGCCGTGATCCGCTCGGCGAGGGGCGCGGTCATCGTCAGTGTCTTGGCCACACCGGCAGCACCGTCTTGGCCAGCGCCTCCACACCGTCGAGGTCGTCCAGATCGAGCCACTGCAGCATCACGCGCTGAACGCCCGCCTGATCCACCTGCCGCAGTTGATCCACCGCCTGCGCCGGTGTGCCGAGGATGACGCCGCGGGCCAGCAGCCCATTCGCATCACGGCCCTTGAGATTGCGCTGGACGTCGGCGTCGGTGCGCCCAAAGATGACACCGGTCATCAAGGACCGGCGCACAACGCGCGGGTCGCGCCCGGCCCTGCGCACTAAGTCGTCCAGCCGGCGATTGAGCTCCGCAAAACGCGCGGGCGGGACATACACGGCGTTCCACTCGTCGGCGTACTGCGCCGCCAGCGCGAGCGTCCGCCGCAGGCCGTTGCCGCCCACGAGGATCGGAGGCCGGTACTTGCGTGCCGGGCGGGGTAGCAGCACGGCCTCGTTGAGATGATAGAACGTGCCGCTGTATGAAACGGGCTCATCGCTGCGCAGCAGGCGCGTGGCGACTTCCAGGCCCTCGTGGAAGCGAACGAACCGGTTTCGCAGCTCCAGCAGGTCGAAACCGAACTTCGTGTGCTCGCGTTCCTGCCAACCCGCCCCGAGCCCAAGCGTGAAGCGACCGCCCGACAGTTCGTCGACCTGCATCCCCATGCGGGCCGAGAACACCGGGTGGCGGAACGAGACCGGAGTCACCAGTGGACCGAACTCGATGTATTTCGTGTGGCTCGCGAGCCACGTGAGCGACGTCCAGAGTTCGAGCGAGTCGAGGTCGGGTGAGCTCGCGTTGGTGAAGTGGTCCGAACGGTACAGCCCGGCGAACCCGAGGTCTTCGACGACCCGCACCATGCGCTGCCAGCGCGGCCAGTTCAGCCCGTTTTGACCCTCGATCATGATCGCGATATCCATCGTGTCTGATCCTCCCGGATCCTGGGTCAGCCCTTCGAGAGTTTCCTCGCTCTGCTGCGATGTCCTGGGCATTGACGACGGGCCGCCTGCGGACCTATCTTCGTGCGATCGAGGGATTCTATCGAGCGTATTGCCGCCGGCCGATCTCGTACAGATTGTTGCCGCGGATGTCGTCGACCACGATCACCGGGAACTCGTCGACGACGAAGCGGTAGATGGCCTCCGGGCCCAGATCTGGAAAGGCGATTACTTCGGCCGATAGGACGCGCTGGCCGAGCAGGGCGGCGGTCCCTTCGACCGCGGCAAAGTAGACGGCGCGGTACCGCTGCAGCGCCTCGCGCACTTCTGTGCCGCGGCGTCCTTTGCCGATCAGCCCCTTGACGCCCTGCGCCAACAGGGCGGGGGTGTAGAGGTCCATGCGCGTGGCCGTGGTTGGTCCGGCGGCGCCGATCGGCCGGCCGGGACGCGGCGGCGTCGGCCCGCAGTAGTAGATGACCTCACCATGTAGGTTGACCGGGAGACTCTCGCCGCGTTGCAGCATCGCGTATAGCCGCTCATGAGCGGCGTCCCGCGCCGTGTACAACACGCCGGAGATCACGATGGCATCACCGGCGTTGAGCCTGGCGACCGCCTCGTCGGTGAACGGCGTTGTGAGTCTGGGCGGTGTGGCCGACTTGGTCTCGCCCATGGTCTCGCGGCGCGTCCTCTAGAGCACGATGCTCTTCGCGCGGTGCGAGTGGCAGTCCAAATTCACCGCCACCGGGAAACTGGCGATGTGGGTCGCGTATCCCTCGACGTGGACTGCCAGTGCCGTGATCCGCCCGCCAAAACCTGCCGGGCCGATGC
>CBRGMJ010000319.1:0-3126 GCA_967797525.1 uncultured bacterium
CGACGCCTCCGGAGCCGGGGACACGACGCTCGCAGCTCTCGGGTTTCATGCTAGCGACATGTACATTGGCTGCGCAGACTACATGCGCGAAATCGATCAGATCATTAGCCAAAGGGACCCGAAGCGGGCGCTTCAATCGTTAGTCAGACTGGAGATTGAAGTCCAACATCTCTCATCCCACGCGGTGCGGCTGCGACCCTTACTCCGCAGAGTTTTTGGGGTTGGTTCTTGCACTTATTCTGATAGTTGTCGGTCCGAACCTAATGTCTCAAGCGTCTTATTGGCGTCTGTTGTGGCTTGGGTTCGTCCTTATTGGCACTTCGTCGCTCTGGACTGCCATCTAGAGCAAGGAGAGAAAGCAGGAGCGTGCATATCTTGCCATGCAAGGGATCGGTGCTCTTACGATCTTCTCGTCAGTCGTTCTAGGCAGCCGGTTCATGTTTCTATGGACAACCCTTGCAGGTTTGGCGCTGTTTGTCATTGGTACCTTCGATCATACGAGGCACCTAGTGCACGCGATGATCGATCGTGTGAAGGTAAGAAGATGAAACAACTGTCTCGAGTGACGGCGTAAGCCCCCAGCGGTTGGACCGAATCGAGACAAAGCTTATAACCCATCGCGGGTGGATGATCACAGCATCCGGATTGAACGCTAGAGGACAGCGCCGCAACACTTGAGTCCAATCATTCCACCGCTTATGCCGCCGGGACGCCTTCCAGCGTTTCTCTGGCGACCTGATCGACCACGGCCTTCAGATCGCCGGTTCGCTCGAAGGTGGCCAGCTGCCGGTCGGCGCTGGTGCCTTCCTCGAGGATGCGGTACGCGTACTCGACTTCCTTCCGGCTCCCGAGCTCATCGACGACGTCCCCGATAAACCACTCCAACATCTCGCGGATCAGATCGCGGGCCGGCAACTCGGCCTGCTTGCCGAAGTCGATCAGCTTGCCGTCGAGACCGTAGCGCACGGCGCGCCACTTGTTCTCTTCGATCAACTCCGCCGGGTAGACTCGGAAGGTCAGGTTGTCGCGCCGCAACTTCCAGCACTTGGCGATGATTGCCTGAAGGATCGCGGCGATGCAGGCGGCCTCGTCGACGCGGGTGCACACATCGCAAACGCGAAACTCGAGGGTTGGGTAGTTCCAGTTCGGTCGCGCATCCCACCAGATCTTGGTGCCGTCGGGGATGCTGTGGGTCTGGACCATCGTGTCGATCATGTATGAGTACTCAGCCCACGATTGAAAGGCCCTGGGAATACCGGTCCGTGGGAAGTTGCGAAAGACAATGCTGCGGTAGGATTTGAGACCCGTATTGCGACCCATCCAGAACGGTGAGCTGGTCGAGAGACACAACACGTGTGGGAGCAGGTACCGCGACACGTTCATCGCGTCGATCAAGAACTCACGATCCTCGATCCCGATGTGCACGTGGGTGCCAAAGATCAGCAACTGCTGGGCGAGATCCTGCATGTCTTCTTTGACGCCGATGTAGCGGTCATAGGGTGTGATCTCCTGTTTGAGCCATGACGAGAACGGGTGGGTGCCCGCCGCGGCGATCTTCAGACCCGTGCGGCCCGCCACACGCGTAATCTCGCTGCGCAGGCGGACCAACTGCGCACGCGCCTCTGCGGCCGTGCGGCACACCGTGGTGCCGACTTCAACGATCGATTGATGCAACTCGGGTTTGACCTGCTCGCGCAACACGAGATTCTCGCCTTCGAGGATCTCGGTGATATACGAGCGCAGCTCGCGCGTGTTCGGGTCGACGATTTGATATTCTTCTTCGATCCCAATGGTGAGCGACGGAGGGTTCATCTCAACGCTCCTCTATAATGACCGTCGGCAGTGTCGAGCCGCCGCCGGCCGAGACGTTCAGCAGCGCCGCCGTCGACAGCCGCGTCATGCACCCGTCCACGCAGTCACCGTCGTAGACATAGGGGTTGGTGTCCAGCATCCGGTCGATGACGTGTACGTGGCCGTCCACGAGGCTGGGATACGGTTCACGTGGAACCGGCACACGCTCTTGTACGATCGCGCGTTCGCGGAGCGCAGCATCCACCGCCCGCTCCCAGTCGGTGGCCGGCGTGTCCCACCCGAGTACCACCCCTTTGCCTCCGTATTCGTCGTCTGGCTTCAGGACGAACCGCTCGCGTTCCATGATGGTGAACGGGATGAGATCCACCGGTCGGCCCTGGTAATGCGTGCGCCGCTCCTCGAGGCGACGCGTCCAGGGGATGTGCGCGTCGATCGCCTGGCGCTCTTCGGCGCTGAAGAGACCGGCATTACGCTCGTCGCTCAGGACCGCGAGGCTGGCCTTCTTGTGCAGGATCTTGCAGCGGAAGGGGTTCACCATGCACACGGCCCGGTCGCCGACTGCGCGGATCACTGGGTGATCCAAGCCGCCGCGGTCGACCAGTTCGCTCAGCAGCACGCGCTTGTAGATGAGATCGACCGGCGCCCCCTCGGCCCACAGGCGGCCGCTGTGATACTCGACCTCGCGGGGATCGGCGATGACGCTCCGCAGCCCTTGCGAGAGAAAGTAGTCGTTGAACAACACGAATTCGCTGTACGTCGGCACCTCGCGCCAGTCCAGGATCGCGATCCGGGGCGCCTCACGGCGGCCCGACCACTGGCGGTACGCATCGAGCAGGGCATGCGTCAGGTTGTGGCGACCCGGGAGGGGCCGCACCTGATACCCGCGGAGGAACTCGCGCATGATCGGCAGACCGTAGAAGACCTCGGTGAGGACGTCGTTGTACGCGATGGCCGCAGGGGTTTCGGCGTTGTACTCGGTCAGCAGTAGTTGACCGGTGTCGGGCACGAAGAACGTATCGATCCGCGAGGTTGGGCTGGCGCTCCGGAACCCGGGGTCCTGCCGAACCAGCGTTTCTTCCCAGTCGGTCAGCCCGAACTGGCTGCGAAACTGCGGATCGGCCACCGCGGTCTCCAGCGCACGGTCAAAGGCGCGGAGCAGCGCGGTCATGCGTTGACGGATGTGCTCGTATTGATCGGGCGAGAGAAACCGAGGCCGCAGGACCGTGCAGATGGGGCGGTCGCCGAAGAAGAGACCGCGCCGGCTCAGGAGACCATCGAGCTGCGCCTGAGGGTCGGCGGCGACCTCGTCGGTCA
>CBRGMJ010000320.1:0-3113 GCA_967797525.1 uncultured bacterium
GGCCTGTTGTGCGTTCACGATCGTGCCCGCGCCAAGGTGAATCGTCTCACCGAATCTCGCCCGTAGTGCGGCGATGGTCTCAACGCCGCCTTCGGCTTCAAATGTGATCTCGATGAACGTCAGCCCCGCGCCGCGTAGAGCATCGACGATCGGCTCCACCCGCGGCGAGCGCGCCCCGCGCAGAATGGCGATCACCCGTTCCTTGAGCAGCATCGCGGAGATCGTCGCGGCCTGCGGCATGTTCACCTGACGGGTTTGGGGCCACGGCCCGCCAGCACCGCGAGCACGTCGGCCTTCGTGGACCAGGGCACGTCGCCCCAGTATGTGTGTGACAGCGCGGCGAGCGCGGCGCCGTAGCGGAGCCCGGCGTGCAGGTCTCCTTCCAGGGCGCCCCAGAGGACCCCTGCGGCGAACGCGTCACCGCGACCGATGGGGTCGACCTCGGGGCCGAGGATGGCCGGTTCATGCGTGGTGTCCTGCGCGTCGACCAGCCACGCACCGTGCGGGCCTGCGGTCACGACGACCGCCGGCGCGCTCGCGTATTCGCGCAATTGCGCGGCGAGCGCGGCCGGTTCGCCACGGAATCCGAAGACCTCGCGGGCATCTTCCTCGGTCGAGAACAACAGGTCGACACCTCGGATGAGGGGATCCAGTGTGGCCCGAGCCTGCCCGGCCGACCAGAGCTTGCGGCGATGGTTGACGTCAAACGCGACGTGCGCACCGGTCGAGCGGGCGACGCGGATGAATCGGGCTGCCGTGTTGACGCATGACTCGCCCAGCGCCGCCGTGATACCGGTCACGTGGATCCATTGGGCGCCGGTGACGTACGCCCAGTCAATCTCATCGGCCGTCATCTTTGTGACAGCCGATCCTATCCGGTCGTAGTAGACAGTGACACCACGCGGTGCCGGGGCATGTTCAACGAAATAGAGACCCGTTCGTCCGGTCGTGGTCCAGACTACCGCCGAGACGTCGACACCGTGACGCCGCAGCTCGCCGGCCACCCGGCGGCCGAGCGGATCGTCGACCAGTTTGGACACCCAACCGGCGCGGAAACCCAGCCGCGCAAGCGTGACCGCGACATTCGCCTCGGTGCCGGCCACGTGGACGTCGAAGTGCGCGGCGGCCTCGAGGGCCTGACCCGCAGGCACTGAGAGGCGGATCATCGCCTCGCCAAACGTCACGACGTCGAGCATGCGGTATGCTTGGCGTCGGGATAGAAAACCTCCTGTCGGAGGCATCGTGATGACCACACTGACACCGCGGCACGTGCTCTTCATCGAGCGCCTGCGAGTCGCGCGCCTGGCGACGGTCGATGAGCGAGGCCGGCCGCACGTGCTCCCCGTGTGCTATGCGGCCATGCGAGGCGCGATCTACACGCCGGTCGACGAGAAGCCGAAGCGCGTCGCGGCGTCGGCGCTGCGTCGTGTCCGCAACATCCTGGCGCGCCCGCAGGTCTGTCTGGTCTGGGATCACTACGAAGAGGATTGGACCCGCTTGGCCTGGCTCCAGGTTCGGGGCACGGCGTCTCTGGTCGAGGCGGCAGCGGAGCAAGCGGCGGCGCTGGTTGCGCTGCGCGATCGCTACCCGCAGTACCGGACCATGGATTTGGAACGCCGGCCGCTCATACGGGTCACACCAACGCAGGTGCGCTCGTGGAGTTCGGGCAGGGAGGCCTAGGCATCCACAGAAGCACATGCCCATGCAGCTTCGAGCGGGCGTCGGGATGTGGTTTTTCGAGACCATGCCCCGATTTGTCGATCTGTGCCGCCAGGCCGAGGTGTGGGGATACGATCACATCTGGTGCGCCAACCACAAACTCCATCGCGACCTGTACGTGACGCTGACCGCCGCCGCCATCGCCACACGGCGGGCGCAGGTCGGGACGTTCATCGCCGACCTGTATTCGCTCCACCCGGCGCTCGTCGCCGCGGCGGTGGCCACGGCCGATGAGTTGAGCGGCGGCCGCATCATCTTGACGCTGGGCACCGGTGGGGCCAATTTCAAAGAGGTCGGGCTGGAGCGTACGCGTCCACTGCGAACGATGGAAGAAGGCATCGCGATCATCCGACGCCTCTTCCACGGCGAGACCGTCACCTTCAAGGGCGAGGTATTCACAACACACGAGGCGCGCCTGCAGTTTCCGGTGCGGCGTGACCTGCCGATCTGGATCGCGACGCGCGGCGACCGCATGTACCAGCTCGCCGGACGGGTCGCGGATGGCGTGATGATCGCGACGTACGCCACACCGCCGGGTGTGCAGCACGCGTTGCGGCTGATCGAAAAGGGGGCGAGGGCCGCCGGGCGCACCCTGAAAGACCTGACGCTGATGACCCGGATCGACGTGTCGGTCGGGCCGAGCAGCAAAGAGGCGCGCGAGGCGGTCAAGCCGATGATCGCGATGCTGTTGATGGGCAGTTACCCCGATCAGCAGTTCGTCCGGCACTCAGGCCTGCGCGTGCCGGATGAACTGTTGGACATCATGCGGGCAAAGAGCGAGGCCCGCGCGCTGGCGTCGGGCCATCTGGTCCCCGAGGAATTTGTCGATGCCTTTACGTGGGCCGGGACGCCCGACGAAGTCGCGCGTCAGGTGGCTGCGGTCGTGAGCCTGGGCATCCCCGAAATCTGCATCCTGCCACATCCGCCGCGCGGCCAACCGGTGGATCCGATCATGCGCAGCTTCATGGACGACGTCATGCCCCGCGTGCGCCGGTTGGTCGGTTGAGCGGTTTCAGTGAAAGCGGCGCATGACGTCGCGGGCGAACCAGTCCATCTGGTCGACGGTCTCCTCGATCGTGTTGGCAGGAAAAATCAACGCGCAGCAGTGCGTGACCCCAGCGTCACGATAGGCCGCGATCTGCTCCATCACTTGGGCGGGCGTCCCCACGAGGTTCATGCGCTCGACTTGCGTGAGGTCAAGATCCTTCAGGGTGGACCGCTTGAGAGACAGCATGTGCTGATAGACTTGACTGTCGCGGAACCGGCGTAGAGCCTCCTCAGGTGTCTTGCCCAGACTCACCGACATCTGCGGGGCGATGTCGATGCCCGCAGTGGATCGACTCACGGCTGCCGCCGCGTCGGTTGAGCTCTCTGTGATCGACGTGTTGGCGACG
>CBRGMJ010000321.1:0-3106 GCA_967797525.1 uncultured bacterium
GGCAGTTCGAGCGCCTAGTCACAGACGTGCTTCCGGCATTTGGCCTTAGCGCGATCGGTTGAGAACCGCGTCAACCAGGGTGACGACTACGCACCTACGGGGTAGGCGGCCGGTTGCTCCTACGAAGAGCCAGAGCCAGCATGAACGGGGAGGGTCGTCCGACCAGCCGTTTGGGGTAAAAGCGCCTATCGACCATGTACTCGACCGTGTCATCGGGCATCCGCGGATTGAGTCGTTTGAGAGCGTCCCGATACCCCTTGGCCGTCTGCGCGGCCTGCGCAGTGGCGATGTCCTTTGGCAACGGCCTTCGGTTCATACAATCATTATACGGGATCTATGATGGCGGCGGCGAACCTTTTCGCCATGAGTTGCCCGCCGACCGCGTAGACGTTCCCGGGGCCGAAGCGATATTGTTGGGGCATGTCCCGGCTTGACGCCACCAAACGGGCCCGCCTCCCGGCCAGCGCCTTCGCCTACGTCGACTCTCGCGGCCAGAGGCGGCTGCCGATCAACGACGAGGCACACGTGCGGAACGCGCTCGCCCGGTTCAACCAGGTCGCCTTTGAGAACGATGCGGCACGGGAGCGCGCCCGCAAGCGGCTGCTCAACGCCGCCAAGAAGTACGGTATCGTGCCTGTCGGGTTTTTCACCGGCCAACTGCAACAAGAGCAGAAACACGCCGCGGCCGGTCGGCTCGTGATCGAGTTGGGTCGGAACGGGGCGCCCGGCGAACTCGAACAGCAGCTGCGGAGCGTCCTCCGGGACCCGACCCTGATCGTCCTCCATTGGTCCGACGCGTCCGGCGCGTATCTGGATGGCGCGGGGAAGCCGGTCCCGCTCCCCGCCGAAGAGAACCCGCGCGTGGTGACCTATCTCGAGCGCCATGGTCGGCCCATGACAGCGCTCGTGCACGATCCAGCCGTTCTCGACGACCAGGATCTCGTGGAGACCGTGCTGACCGCCGTGCGCTTTGTCGTCGAAAAGGACCGTGCGTATGGCCAGGTTCGTGCAACCGCCACGGATGCCGCGGCGCTCCCCACCGGGTTCGTCACCCTGCTCATGACCGATATCGAGTCATCCACCAGCCTTCTCCAGCGATTGGGCGACCGCTACGGCGACGTGCTGAACAACGTCCGAGGCATCATCCGGGCAGCGGTGTCGCGATCGAGAGGCCGTGAGATCGACGCGCGCGCGGATGAGTTCTTCGCGGTTTTCGAGCGCGCCGTCGACGCTGTCGGAGCAGCGGCGGCCATCCAGCGGACGCTCGCCAAGCGGAGCCGGCCCGGCGGTCTCGACGTCAAGGTTCGAATCGGGATCCACAGCGGTCGCCCCACGCTCACCGATGTCGGCTACATCGGTCTGGCCGTGCACACCGCGGCGCGCGTCTGCGCGGCGGCCCAAGGGGGGCAGATCGTGATTTCCGGCGAGACACGGGTGGCCGTTGGGCTATCGGCGCCGGCAGCCATCCGCTTCCGCAGCTTGGGCCGACATCGCCTGCCCGGTCTGCCACACGCCGAGGCGCTCTTCCAGGTCGCGGCGGATGGACTACCCGTCAGACTCCCGCCGCCGAAAAGGGGAGGTCGCACCCGGGGAGGAGGAACACCGTCTACGAAGAAGGGACGGTGACCCCGAACACGAGGAGAACCGGATGATCCCACCTGTCGACCCGAACGCCGTGCTGATGACCGGCGAGAATTCCTTCGTACGACTGAGCCCGGACGGCGGTCGGACGATCTCGGACCGCTTCAGCCACTGGCGGGTGCTCTGGTGCCCGGCCGGCACTGGCCACACACTGTTCGTCCACAGCGCGCTCACCGACGGCCACGTCCGGATCTACAGCGACAACATCGCGGTGACCCGGTGGCTCCAAGCCACGATCGAGACACTGCTCTACGCCCCGTTCGCCGACCCGCGGCTCCCTGTCATCGACGCGGGCTTCGACCGGGACGGCGACCCGCGCTCGGCGGCCACCGAGACGATCGTCGCCACCGCCGAGACGCTGACCCTGACCTGGTACGACTTCGGCGAGCCGTTTGTCATCACGGTGCCGCCCGGCACCAACAACCGTCCGCTCGGCGTCTTCAGCACGTTCTTCCCGGCCCGCGGGGCGCAGGTGGAGATGAGCGGTCGGTTCGCGAGCGAGATGCCCTGGCCGGAGATGCGCGGGGACCGGCAGAGCTCGAGCGCCTGTCTGGCGTGGTCGGAGACCTGGGTCAAGCCGAAGGGGTAAACATGCGCGGGCATCTGCGATACCCCTCCTTTCATTTCAGGCTGCGGCGGAGGGACTGCCCGCTAAAGAGGTTTCGCTACGACATACACCAGGGCTGAGCCCTCAATCGCGCAAATTTGTGGACGCATAAGCATCATGGCGGTCCGTTCGTAGGGAGCAGTGAAGACCTGTAGCTCGGCAAGGGTGTGCAGGTCGAGGATCTTGCCCATCTCGGTTCCGGCTTTGACAATCGTCCCAACCGCATCTTCGCGCAGGGTGGGCACGAAAATCCCGCCCACTTTGGCGCGCATGGGTTCTGTCGCGCTTACCTCGGTGGCCTTCTCGGCCGGAGCGGGGGGGGCATCGAGCTTGATGACGCCAAGGTTATGGAGGGCGCGCTCGAGACCTTTGACGTTGCGCTCGGTCCAATACATTTCCTTGCCCGAACGCCCGCCGACTTCAACGTTGACGACTTTGATCCCCAGCGACCGGGCGTAGGTCGTCAGACCGCCGGCCTTGTTCGGCGCGTTGCTGATGAAAGGCGCGCCGAGATCGGCCGCAAGCTGTTCAGATCCCTCGAAGCGTTTGACGAACGCGTTGATGCACCACGTGCCGCCCCCATGGAGGTCGATGACCACATTGTTGTCGGCGATCAACGGGGCAATGGCAGCCGCAAGGCGGTCGGTGTGCGAGCCTTCTTTCTTGCCCGGGAAGACGCTGTCCAGGTCGATGGGGTTTGGGGAATCGATCCAGGAATTGCGGCGCTCAACCTCCGCGGCCAGCGCGTTGGCGGTGAAGATGACGCGCAGGCGTCCGGTGAGTTGCGCCATAGGGCGCTGGCAAAACAGCTTGATCGCGAGGGCAGACCAGGGTCCTTCGTCGCCGTGTGTCCCCGCG
>CBRGMJ010000322.1:0-3098 GCA_967797525.1 uncultured bacterium
GACGTGCGCGTCGCAATGGGGCCGCTCTACGGGGGAGCGATAGATGAAGTGGCAGTCCTGGCCGCCGATGCGGCGCGCGGCGCCAAGCGGGTTGGTCTCGCCGGCGGCGCGCTGCTGCCCTACGCGATGCACGCGGCACTGGTCTCGCGGCTGCCCGACCTGACACCCGCCGACCACGTGCTCAACAGTGCGCGGATGGTCAAGAGCGACGAGGAGATCGTCAAGATGCGCGAGGCGGGACGCATCGCCGACGAAGCCTACGCGGCGCTGTTCGGCGCGCTGGCGCCCGGGGTCGAGGAGACGACCGTGGCGGCCGCGGCGGTCCACCGGATGCACGTGCTTGGGGGCCGCGAGGGGTTTCGCACCTCGGTAGTGGGCGGCGTCCAGGCCGGGTTGAAACACGGTCACCCACGCCGGCGCAGGATGGTGGCGGGCGAGATGGTGTTCACCGACCTCGGTGTGGATTTCGACGGCTACATGTCCGATGTGAGCCGCTGCTCGGTGGTGGGCGGTCGGGCGACCGGCGCGGCGCGTGAGGCACTGCAGATCGGTCTCGACCTTTATCATGCCGGACTCCAGGTGATGGCGCCGGGCAAGACCATCGACGAGGTGTCCAACGCGTTACTGGCAGTCGTCAGAGGCACGAAGTATGAAACGTACTACTGCGCCGGTGGATTCGGGCACGGCATCGGCATGGCCGTTCTGGAGACACCCGGTCTCTACGCCGGCAGCACGACCGAGCTGCGCCCGCGCATGACCGTGGCGTACGAACCGATGGTCGTCATCGAGGGGCTCGGCACGGGTGTGGTCGAAGATACGTTGTTGATCACTGAGGCAGGGTGCGAACGGTTGTCGAACTATCCGGTTGTGACGTGGCTGTAGACGGTCGCGGGATCGAATCTCTCGACGGAGGATAACACGAATGGCGAAGGTCGCATTTTTCGGAGCTGGGATCATGGGCGAGCCGATGGCGGGGCACCTGCTCGCCGCGGGGCATCAGGTTGTGGTGATGGCGCACCGCAACCGTGAGCCCATCGAGCGCCTGATCGCAAAAGGGGCGAGCGAGGCCAAGAACCCGGCTGACGCGGCGCGTCGGACGGATGTCACGATCACGATCGTCCCGACGGCTCGCGAGGTCGAGGACATCATCTTTGGCAAGAACGGGCTCGCCGACGCTATGACACCGAACTACACGATCATCGACATGAGCACGAGTTACCCGCCGGACACCCGGCGGATCGCCGAGCGCGTGGCCGCCAAGGGCGGGCGATTCCTGGACGCGCCGGTCACCGGGGGGCCGTCTGGGGCGCGAAACAAGACGCTGACGATCATGGTCGGCGGCGACGCCAAGACGCTCGATGCGATGCGGCCGGTGCTCGAGGCCATGGGCGAGCACATCCACCACTTCGGCGCCGTGGGCGCGGGGCACACAGCCAAAGTGATCCAGAACATGATCGGCACGATCGCGAGCGCCGGCATCGCCGAAGGGTTCGTGCTGGCCAAGGCGGCCGGACTCGACGTCGAGCAGTTCTTCACGATGCTCACCACGTCGACGGCCAACAGCCCGGCGCTGCAGCACAACGTGCCCAAGATCTTTGCACGCGAATTCGACAAAGTCGGCTTCCGGCTGGATCTCGCCTACAAGGACATCAGACAGGCGACGGCGTTGGCGCGCGAGCTGACAGTGCCGCTGCCGGCGGCAAACGGCGCGACGGAGTTGATGCAACTCGCCCGGGCGACCGGTTTTGGCCAGTTGGACCAGACGGCAGTGATCCGAGGATTAGAAACGATCCTAGGTATCGAAGTCCGGCCGAAGCCCAAAACCTAGGCGGCTTTTGGCGCGCCAGGTACAGGGGAGACGTCTCTCTTCTTTGGAATCTATAAGGAAAAAGGCAGCATACGACGGAGGCGAGATATGGCTGGCCCGGCCGTGACGCTCATCATGCGGGACTACGATTACCTAGCCGCTCTCTACGGCGGGGACGTGCAACCAGACGGCGTCCAGTTGACTATCGACCGGAAGACCCCAATCACGCAATGGATGACGGATCCAAAGATCATCGCGTCCGAAGTGTCGTTTAGCCGCTTTGTCATTGGGCTCTCGAAGGGTGAAAAGAGCTTCGTAGGTATCCCATTCTACCCCACCCGCGCGTTTCGGCACCGGTGTTTCTTTGTCAAACGTGGCAGCACTCTTCACCAGCTCACAGATCTCGAAGGCAAGCGCGTCGGCACCAACTCCTGGCCTGACACCGGCAACACGTGGACACGCGCCGCGCTACGCGATCAAGGAGTCCGGATCGACCGCATCCGATGGTGGGTGGGGCCGCTGGACGAGACCTACCCCGTACGCGCACAGAGCGGGTTGCCCCCGTACGTGCGTGAGGCGCCGGCCGGCAAGGTGCTGCGCGACTCGCTGCTTACCGGCGATCTCGACGCGCTCATGTGCCCGTTTCCCCCGAAGGGATTCTACGAACCGCACGGACCCATCGTGCGCCTGCTCCCCGACTATCATCGAGCGGAACGAGAGTATTACGATCGAACGAAGATCTATCCGATCCACCACATCGTCGCCCTGCGCCGGGAGGTGTTCGAGCGCGACCCGCAGCTCGCGGTGGCCATCTACCGGGCCCTCGATCACGCAAGGCTTTACTGGCAGAAGCAACGCCTCTTCATGGCCGAGCTGACCCCTTGGGTTCTGGTCGACCTCGAAAGCACCGCGTCGGTGATGGGCGCCGACTGGCAGCCGAGCGGCGTGTCGGCCAACCGGCACATTATCAAGGCGCTCTGCGACGAGGAAATCGCACAGGGGCTGATCGATCGACCGGTCGATCCCGCGTCGGTCTTCGCCGACTTCGACGCCGTCCTCAAGACCTAGGGAATCGTCGCTACTTTCGCCCCGCGGGCCGCCGGCAGGTCGCTACGGAACACCGCGCCGTCCTTCATGACCATCACGATGTTCTTGGCATCTTTGAACAAATTGATATCCGCCAGCGGATCACCGTTGATGACCACGATGTCGGCCAATTTGCCCGGCTCGAGCGTGCCGATCTTGTCGCCCCACTGAAGCAACTGCGCGCCCATGCGGGTGCTCGCCACGA
>CBRGMJ010000323.1:0-3073 GCA_967797525.1 uncultured bacterium
GTTCATTATAGGGAGTCCAGCGGAACCTCTGCAACGTCCTGGCGGTCTCACACACCGAGCAGGGTCCGCAGATACTCGCGGCCGCGTTTCGCGCTGCCAAGGGTATCGGTCCCCTCTTGAACGACACGGTCCTGTTCCACGATGATCCAGCCCTCGTACCCCGAGGCGTTGAGGACGTCGCACAGCGCGCGCAAGTCGAGCGAGCCCCGACCCAGTTCGACAAAGACATCCTGCTGCGCCGCGGTGACGTAGTTCTTCCCCTCGGTCAGTAACGAGCGCAGGCGGGGCATGTCGATGTCCTTGAGGTGCACGTAGCCCAGACGCGCAGCGTAGGCGCGGGTCGTCTCGATCGGGTCGCCACCGCCAAACGCGACGTGACCAGTGTCGAGACAGAATTTCAGCAGGTGGGGATCGGTGCGGTCGAGCAGCGTGTGGATCTCGTGTGGATTCTCGACGTAGGTGCCGCCGTGCGAATGGAACGATGGGATCAGCCCGTAGTCAAAGCGACAGATCTGCGCCAGGCGCTCAACGCGGCCGGCGTACCCGGCCCATTCGCCGGCCGTCAGCCCGTAGCTGTGCGTTTGATCCGGCCGTCCCGCCACCCGGTAGCGGACTTCGTCGCCGGCATCGGCGAGGAGGATGTCCCGCGCCCCAAGGCGCTGCAGGAGCGCCCCGGTCTCGCGCACCCGGGCTTCGCATTCGTCGTATGCCGCGCGATCCTTGAGATTAAGGGGCACAAAGGCCGCAGCCATCGCCAGGTGGCGGCTCTCCAGGGCGGAGGCGAGGACACCATGATCGGTGGGCAGGAATCCCCAGGGGCCAAGTTCGGTGCCCTGGTATCCGGCAGCCTCTATCTCGTCCAACACGCGCGCGTACGGTAGCTGCGGTCCCCATCCGGGGATCTCGCAGACACCCCAGCTGATCGGCGCGTTGCCCAGCCGCACGTTCATCGCCGGCACGCATTGTAGCATAGCGCCGGGAGGGCCGGTGCGACCCGACACCGAACAGATCGGGCGCCGGACAGAGCGCTGGGACACCCCACGATGATGCACCGCGCAGACTCCCTTCTGAAACGTCCCGCGATTCGGGACGAGGCCCCGGGTGTCGTCACGCGTGTCACCGCCCGGGACGCCGGATGGGACTTGCTGAACATGGAAGTCCGGCGGCTGGTGTCGGGGCAAACATGGTCGCACGAGACGGGTGATGGTGAGGCGGTCCTGGTCCTGCTTGGCGGCCGGTGCCGCATCCGATCAACCTGGGGCGAGTGGCCGGTGGTAGGCCGCCGGCCGGATGTGTTCAGCGGGATGCCCTACGCGCTGTATCTGCCGAGGCGCACGGAGTTCACGCTGGAGGCGCTGTCCGGCCGCGTCGAAGTCGCCCACGGCTGGGTGCCGACCGATCAAGACCATCCGCCGCATCTCGTGAAGCCCGCCGAGTCCCTGATCGAGATCCGCGGCGGCAAGAACGCCACCCGCCAGATCAACAGCATCATCCCGCCGGGTTTCAACTGTCACAGGATCGTCGCGGTCGAAGTATACACACCCGGCGGCAACTGGAGTTCGTACCCGCCTCACAAGCATGACGTCCACCGCCAGGATGGGGCTGCGATCCTCGAGGCCGACCTCGAAGAATTCTACTATTACAAGTTCGACCGCCCGGAGGGGTTCGCGGTGCAGCGTGTGTACACGGCGGACCGGACCATCGATGCGACCGTCACCGCGCGCCCTGACGACATCGTCCTGGTGCCCGAGGGCTACCACCCGGTCAGCGCCGCGTACGGGTACCCGTGCTACTACTTGAACTTCCTGGCCGGATCCGCGCAGTCCCTGGCCAACACGGATGACCCAGATCACTCGTGGGTCAAGACCACGTGGACCTCGCAGGATCCCCGGGTGCCGTTGGTCACGCACGCCATGGAACGCGGGTGAGGAGGACATCATGCAGACGCGGCGGTTGACGATGGCTCAGGCGCTGATCGCGTTTCTGAGCGCCCAGCACGTCGAGCGCGACGGCCGCGCGCAGCTGTTCTTCGCGGGCGTCTGGGGAATCTTTGGGCACGGCAACGTGGCGGGGGTCGGGCAGGCGCTGCAGCAGCAGTCCGGTCTGCGATACTATCAGGCGCGCAACGAGCAGGCAATGGTCCACCTGGCGGCGGCGTTCGCCAAACGGTCCAACCGCCTGCGCTCGTTCGCCTGCACCACCTCGATCGGCCCCGGCGCCACCAACATGGTCACGGGCGCCGCCGGGGCCACGATCAATCGCCTGCCCGTGCTCTTGTTGCCCGGCGATATCTTCGCGCGGCGCAACGTCGCCCCTGTGCTCCAACAGCTGGAGTCTCCCTCGTCGCAGGATCAGTCGGTCAACGACTGCTTCCGGCCGATCTCGCGCTACTGGGATCGCATCAACCGCCCCGACCAGTTGCCGTCGGCGTTGATGGCGGCCATGCAGGTGCTGACCTCACCGGCCGAGGTCGGCGCCGTCACCCTTGCCCTACCGCAGGACGTGCAGGCCGAGGCCTGGGACTATCCGATCTCGCTGTTTGAGCGGCGGGTGTGGCACGTGCCGCGATCGCCCGCCGACCGGTCGGTGCTGCAGCAGGCCACGGCATGGATCAAGAGCGCGGAGCGGCCGCTGATCGTTGCGGGGGGCGGCGTGCTCTACAGCGAGGCCACCGAGGCCCTCTCGCGCTTCGCGACGCAGACGGGCATCCCGGTCGGGGAGACCCAGGCCGGGAAGGGATCGCTGGCGTTCGACCATCCACAAAACGTCGGCGCCATCGGCGTGACGGGGACCCGGGCCGCGAACCTGATTGCGCGCGACGCGGACGTCATCATCGCGGTGGGCACGCGGCTGGGGGATTTTACGACCGCGTCGACGACCGCGTTCCAGCACCCACAGGTGCGGTTCATCAACATCAACGTGGCGACGCCCGACGCCTACAAACACGGCGGAGTACCGCTCGTCGCCGACGCTCGGGTGGCGCTGGAAGATCTCACCGTGGCCGTCGCGGACTTTCGGGTGGGTGGTGACTACGGGCAGCGGATCGCCCGCCTCAAGGCGGAGTGGGAGGCTG
>CBRGMJ010000324.1:0-3069 GCA_967797525.1 uncultured bacterium
TGCACGCGTTCCATCCCGACGGTGTTGGCGGTCTCGGCCCCCTACACGTGTATGTCGGGACCCTCATGTACTTCATTCTGGCCATCTCGGGTCTGTTGGCGGTCGCCGTCGCGCTGGCGACCGTGACCGCGCAGTTGTCCGCTACGAAAATCGACCGGATCCTGGTGATCTACGTATGCGGCTTCGTCGTGGCCGCTCCGGCGGGTTTGCTGGGAGCGATCTGGCCGGCGCACGCGGCCATGGTGCGGGCGAAAGCGCGGGTCGCAGACGCCGTGGCCAAGCTGGTGGTGGATCACACGCCCGGCGCCCATCGTCTGTCCGACCCAGCGCTGACGGCGGCAGACCTCGAGCGGTTCGCGGTGGTCCAACGAGCGCATCAGGTTCTGGACGCGTTCCCGACGTGGCCGGTCAACCCGGTGGGGTTGCGCCGCGTGATTGTCGGCATCTTTAGCCCTCTCCTTATCGGCGTCCTCACGGACATCGTCATTCGCCTGCTGCTTCTCACGCGGTAACGAAAGCGCTTATGCTGCCCGAAAGACCGTCTGCGACAGGAGCCGAACACCGATCGCAACCATGACCAGGGTCATCACGACTCGCAACACGCTGATTTGTCCATAGGCGACACCCATGAACAGGTACCATACGATGTATGGACCGATCCGAAGCCGCTGCCCGTACGAGACCACCAGCGCGATGAGCGCGAGGAACCCCGCGGCAACGAGGAGGGCATTGACCGCCCGCCGGTAGGGCAATCGTGCTGGCCCGATCCATATCCAGAGCAGCGAGGGGAAGATCAGAAACGTCACGGCCCCAAATGGATTGTCGATCAACGCTACGAGGGCCAGACCAAACAACCACCCGAGCAGCGCGGTGACGGCAGCCCCCGCCTCCCCGGCGGCAGCCGCGGAAGGAATGCGCCGCGCCGCCCACCGTGACATCCACGCGAGGAGGCAGACGATCAGCAGCACGACCGTCACAGCCGTCCAGTTCACTTCCGTGAGCAGCAGATGACGCGGCGGCGGCGGGTACAACGCGAAGTCCAGCATCACGCCCAGGCGGGGGAGGCTCTTCAGGACGGCGAGGCCTCCGAGCAGCGCGACGAGAACGGCGCCTACACGGCATGATTCCTGAAGCACACTCGCAGCGTGCGTCCCTCTCTTCACCCGGCCGACTATCGAGAGCAAGAGCGGCACGAACACACCGGTCTGCACGGCCAGGAGTGTCGCCGGCGGGACGACCTCCCCGGGCCCCGAGCGAAGATAAGTTTGGCCCTCGACCGGTACCTCTGACGCCACGTCGATGGCGCGGAGGATGCGCTCCTGGGTGCGCCCGTAGATCTCCATCGACTGGGGCCGCATCTTGTCCATCGTGTCCTCTGGAAGATGGTAGATGCGGTTCTGCGTGGCCCGATCGGCCGTGCGGCCCCCGAGATCGATCGCCGGAATCCCCGCCGTCAGAAACGGTCCCTGATCGGTGAACGAGACCAGCACCGACCGCTGCAACCACTCGAAGAGCGGCGTGACCTCAGCCGTAGGCAGGTCTTCTCGGCGGGCGGCGTCGGCGGCCAGCGTGCGGAGCCACATCGGCGCGAAGCCGCGGAATTGGCCGATGCCGTCGACCCCGAGCGCGGCAATCGCGCTGGCATCGAGGTCCTCGATACTGAGGGCGGCGACGATGCGGCCTGCGCCCGGAAACGTCTGCACGAAATGGCGGGCCCCCAGCATTCCCCACTCCTCCCCGTCGGGGAAGAGAAACAGGATCGTCCGGCGGTGTGGGCCGCTGTGGAGGACACGGGCGAGCTCGAGGATTGTGCCCACGTGCCCCGCGGTGTCGCTGGCGGCCTGATAACTCGTGGGGGCCATGTCGTAGTTGCCGAGCGCGACGACGATCTCGTCGGCGCGCTCGGTCCCTCGGCTGACCCCCCATACGTTCTCAAGCGTTGTCGGATGGCGTTCGCCGAGCGCGACCTCGAAGCGGCTCCGATGGACTTCGAGACCCCAGCCCTCCAGTGTGGTGGCGATCCAATCGGCCGCCGCCGCCCGCTCCGGTGATCCCGACCATCGCCGCGGGAATCTCGTCGCGAGAGTCTCAGCATTCGCCCAGGCACGTTTCACTGAGAACTGCGGTTCGCCCGACCACGCCGCGCGCGCCGGGGACGGCTGGCTAAGGCGAGGGAGAAACCACAGGCTGGCAAGTACCACAGCGGTTGCCGTAGTCAGCCAAATAGAGGATCTGGACATCAGTGCTCCGCGTCGAGCCTATCCAAGACTTCCTGCGCCGCCCGCTGTCCGGATTCGATGGCCCCGTCCATGTAGCCATTCCACACGCGGGCCGTCTCGGTGCCGGCCCAATGGATTCTTCCAACAGAAGCGCGCAGGACGTCTCCGTACGCGGTGAGGACCCCCGGCGCGAACAGCCCCGTATAGCATCCGCCCGACCACGGCTCCGACGACCAGTCCTTCTCAATGTAACCGTCCGGCTCCGCCGCCTGCGGGCCAAAGAGTTTCGTGAAATGCTCGACCACCATCCGCTTTCGATCTTCCGCCAGCCGCCGCCCCCAGACTCTGGCGTGGGCCCCAAGGATAAACGCCAGCAGCGCACCGGATGACCCGCGTTCCGGGCTGTCGTCAAACACCAGGGTCACAGGACCCTCGTCTGAAATGGCTTCTCCCGAAAATCCCGCGTCTCGCCAGAACGGCCGGTCATAGAAGGCGATGCACTTGATCACTGAACCCATCGGGACGCGCTGCGTGAGCTGATCGCGCGCCGCGGGCATCGGCGGATCGTACTCGATCCGCCCTGCCAACGTTGGTGGGACGGCGACGACCGCGTAGCGGGCCTCGTGCGTGCCGAGATCTGAGCTCACACGCACCCGGTCCCCGGCATGCGCGATGGTCCGCACCGGAGCGCTGCGCCGGACCCGATCCCCAAGCTGTTCGGCCAGGCGGATGCTGAGCGACTGTGCGCCCTCGGCAAATCGGGTTTGCTGGGCCCCGTCAGTGGTTTGCGTGAGCCTGAGGAGCCCGCCGCCCGAGTGGAGATAGAAAAGGAAAAAAAGAAACGAGAGGT
>CBRGMJ010000325.1:0-3057 GCA_967797525.1 uncultured bacterium
GATCGTGATCCGGGCGCCGGGGACGGCGGTGACTCTCATGAAATCGGCCGCGCGGCCAAGCACGGCGGGCGCATCCCGACGATACGCCTCCAATGCAGCCGCGTTGGCCTTCTCCTCGGTCTTCCACAGATCGGCCAAGTTGGCGTCGGCGTAGAAGCGGGAGAGAAGCGGTCCCAGCCCCAGGGCCCCGCCGGTCTCGCGGAACTCTGGCGGCGGTGACAGCGCGAGCGCGGCGGTGACGTGCTGTTCCAACCGCGCGGGGTGGTCGGCGAAGTAGCGGCGGACCGGGTCGACGACCCTCGCCGGAAGGCCGCCCATCTTAGTCTTCAGCGCGGCGTACGCCGGGCCGGCCTCTCCGGTGGTGGTGGACCCGGCAGCCAGCAGCGCGGCGTACAGGGTGAACACGCGCGCGTCCAGGCTGATCTCGATGCGGTCTGCCATGCGCAGACGGCCTTCCCCGCTGACCCCGGACGCCACGGTGGCGGAGAAGCTCCAGACGTAGTCCGAGGCCAGCGGATTTCCCAGCCGGTCCCGGGCCCGTACCCTGACGGCGTACCGGATGCCCGCGGTGAGCGGAGGATCGGCGCGCACGCTCGCGGTGCGCCCGTCCTCCGACCATGCGGGCGGTTTGAAGACCACGGCGGGCTCCGCGCTGATCTCCAGCGTTGTAGGGCTCATCGGTTTGCTGAACGTGACTGTGATGGGGCTGTCAGACGGCGCCGCCCCGTCCGCGGGCGGACTGACGGTCGTGACCACGGGTGGCGCGTTCTCCGGCACTCCGGCGGAAGGGCCCGCCATGCCGCCCAGCGATCCACACCCGGTCGAGAGCCCAGCGAGGATGATCAGCCAGATGATGGCGAACCGACGCGTCACGTTGTGACCCATTTTACGATAGTACCCGTCGGCACGCATCCGTGGACGGCCATCGGGCCCCGCGCTATAATGGGACCGTCGTGGCGGCGTAGCTCAGTTGGTCAGAGCACGCGGCTCATACCCGCGGAGTCGGCAGTTCGAGTCTGCCCGCCGCCACCAATCGTCATGCCGGCGCGTCTTCCACCATCGCAAGTGCTCCCCAGGGTGCGCGAGACTATGGCGCGCGAGCGGATGCTCGGCGGCGGCGAGACGGTTGTCGTCGCGACCTCGGGCGGACCCGACTCGATCGCGCTGCTCCACGTGTTGCGCCGGTTGCAGCCAGAGTTGCGGCTGCGCCTTCACGTCGCGCACATCGACCACGGCCTGCACCGATCCGCGGCGGCGCACGAACGCTTCGTCCGCTCGATCGCACAGGGGTGGGGTCTGCCCATGACGGTGCGCCATGTCGACGTCCGCGGGTTTGCGGGACGGCGGCGGCTCACCCTCGAGGAGGCTGCGCGAGCGCGGCGGTACGCGGCGCTCGCGCAGGTGGCCCGGCGGATCGGCGCCACCCACATTGCGACGGGGCACACTGCCGATGACCAGGCTGAGACGGTGCTGCTGTGGCTCGTGCGGGGAGCGAGCGCCGACGGTTTGGCCGGGATGCCCCCGGTGCGACGGCATGACGGACTGCTGGTGATCCGACCGTTGCTGGATGTCTGGCGCGAAGAGATCGTGGCCTATCTCACGGCCGAACGGTTGCGCTGGCGAACCGATCCGACCAATCGCGCCCGGCGCATGCTCCGCAACCGCATCCGGCAGGACTTGCTCCCCCACCTGACTGGGTATAACGCTGGTGTGAAGGCTGCGCTGCGACGGCTGGCCCAGCAGGCCGCCGCTGACGCGGCGCTGCTCGATCGCCTGGCAGCGGACGCGGAAGCACAAGTCGTCAGACGGTCGGGAGCCAGCCTGGTAATCGATGCAGCCGGGTTTCGCGCCCTTGCGCCGGCGCTGCAGCGCAGAGTGGCACATCGTACGTTGCAAGCCGCCGGCGGGAACATTCGAGACCTGGCGTTCGTCCATATCGAACGGATTCGTTTGATGGCCGAACGGCACCGGCCCGGGGAGCGCGCGGATCTGCCCGGTCTTCGCGCGCATGGCACGTCCACCGGAGTGGCCATCGCTCGTGCATCCAGCCGGATGATATAATCGGGGCGCGATCGGGCGCCGGGCGCAGGGCGCCTACCTGTGATCGCGCCGGAGAGGATCGTCGGTCAGTGGCCAACAAATACGTACGCAACCTCATCGTCTGGGCTGTGATCCTGCTCGTGGCATTCCCCGTCGCCTTCCAGTTGTGGCGCCGGACGCCGCGCGAGGAGATCGCCTACAGTACGTTCATCGAGCAGGTGCAGGCCGGACAGGTGACCACCGTCGAGATCGGAGACGGCGTCGTGATCGGCCGGCTCAAGGGCGGCCAGCAGTTCACCGTCTATATCCCGCATGGTGATACGACTTACATCGAGCTCCTGAAATCGAAGGGCGTCCCCATCAGAGTCGAGCCGCGGTCTCGCTCGAGCTTGTGGCCAAGCCTGCTGTCGACGCTGCTCCCCATCTTGCTGCTCGTCGGTTTGTGGATGTTGATGCTGCGCCAGGCGCAGTCCGGCAGCAACCAGGCGATGTCCTTTGGCAAGAGTCGCGCACGGCTGCATACCGACAACAAGCCAAAGGTGACGTTTGCCGACGTCGCGGGGGTGGATGAGGCCAAGGAGGAACTCCAGGAGGTCATCGAGTTTCTGAAGTACCCGAAGAAGTTTCAGGCGCTCGGCGCCAAGATCCCGCGAGGCGTGCTGCTTGTCGGCCCGCCGGGGTCCGGGAAGACGCTGCTGGCCAAAGCCATCGCCGGCGAGGCGGCTGTGCCGTTCTTCTCGATCTCGGGATCGGAGTTTGTCGAGATGTTCGTGGGCGTCGGGGCGTCGCGCGTGCGCGACCTGTTCGATCAGGCGAAGAAGAGCGCGCCGTGTCTGGTGTTCATCGATGAGATCGACGCGGTCGGCCGACAGCGCGGCGCCGGACTCGGTGGCGGCCACGACGAGCGCGAGCAGACCCTCAACCAGCTGCTCGTGGAGATGGACGGCTTCGACGTCCGCGGCGGCGTCATCCTGATCGCGGCCACCAACCGGCCCGACGTGCTCGACCCGGCGCTGC
>CBRGMJ010000326.1:0-3049 GCA_967797525.1 uncultured bacterium
CATGGTCAAGGACTTCCACACACACGCCCCCAGCCGGTATCTGACCGACGAGCAGATGAAGGCCCTGGCGGCGAAAGGCGGCATGGTTGGCATCTTTTTCTCGGCGAACCGGGAGCTGGATGACGACGCCGCCGACGTGACCGCCCTGGCCCGCTTCATCGCACACGCCGCGAGTGTCTGCGGCCCGGCCCACGTCGGTTACGGGTCGGACCTAGACGGGGGCTTTCCTCCGCACGGGCTGGAGGACATTCGGGGGCTGCCAAACCTGACGAGCGCCTTGATTGACCTCGGTTTTTCAGACGCGGAATTGCTGGGCATTGTGGGTGGGAACTGGATGCGCGTGTTCCGTCAGGTTTTGGGATCATGACGCGGGTGGTGGTTCATCGGGTCGCGGCGGGCGCTGACCGGTTCGGCGAGCATCGCAGCCTGGGCATCAGTACTATCGACCGCAAGGTGTCTGCAAAGGACAGCGACAGCGGCTTGTTCATCATCGAGCAGACCAATCGAGACAAGGGCGGTCCGCCGCGCCACCTGCATCACGAGCAGGACGAGTGGTTCTATGTTATTGACGGACAGTTCATCGTTGAGGTGGGAGAGGAGAGGTTCAAGCTGAACCCCGGCGATTCGCTTCTTGCACCGCGAAGGGTGCCGCACACCTGGGCATTCATTGGTGGGACCCTAGGAAGGCTTCTGATCAGTTTTGTCCCAGCAGGCACGATGGAAGCATTCTTTGATGAGGTGACAAAGGCCCACGCCATGCCGCCGGAAGATGCGAGATTATGGCGCGCGCACGGCATGGAGCTGGTTGGACCACCGTTGGCGGTGTAGCGCGCTGCTTTCAGGCAGACAAACGAGCGCTGTGGCTCATCCTCTGCTTCGGTCGCAGGAAGAACGTGTGGATCCGGGGGAGCAAATGGCCCGTGGGTCCGGATTTCGCTTAGGGAGGCGCCGACGTGTATCAGACCGACATGTACGAGGGCATGCTGGCGGAGACCGTTGCCATTCACGGGTTCAAGGGGGACGTCGTCAACGCGTATTCAGCCCGGCCGTTGGGGGCCGGACCATTCCCCGGCGTCGTCCTGATCCACCACATACCGGGGTGGGATGAGTGGTACCGGGAGACCACGCGCCGGTTCGCGCACCACGGGTACGCGGCCATCAGTCCCAATCTCTACTACCGTGATGGCCACGGGACGCCCGAAGATGTCGCCGCGAAGGTCCGCGCGGGAGGCGGCGTCCCCGATGATCAGGTGGTTGGCGATGTCGAGGGAGCGATGCGGTGGCTGCGTTCGTCCCCGTCGAGTAATGGAAAGGTAGGCGTCTTTGGCACGTGTTCCGGTGGGCGCCACACCGTCCTCGTGGCCTCACGCGCAAAGGGGTTTGACGCCGCCGTCGACTGTTGGGGTGGGCGCGTGGTGATGTCAAAGGAAGAGCTCACCACCAAACAGCCCGTCGCCCCGATCGACTACACGAAGGACCTCTCCTGCCCGCTACTCGGCCTTTTCGGCGAAGAGGACCGGGGCCCGACGCCGGAGCAGGTGACCCAGCACGAGCAGGAACTCAAGAAGCACGGCAAGATCTATGAGTTTCACATGTATCCCAAGGCCGGCCATGGCTTCTTCTACTATGACCGGTCGGCCTATCGTCAAGAGCAGGCGATGGACGGTTGGAAGAAGGTCTTTGCCTTTCTCGAGAAACATCTCAGCGCGCCTGCGACGAGAGGAGCCTGATCATGTGTACCATGATCGCCAACCAGGCAAAGATCTGGGGCAGCGGCAAGGGAACACATGGGTGGTTCACGTTGCGCGAGGTCAACGTGTCCTATGATCACCCGTTCAATCTATCGCTGGAGCACGCCCTGAACATCGACTTTGTGAACGAGGCCGAGGGACCGGGTGCGCGGGTCGCGGTGGAGTTGAGCGTGGAGTCGGCGCGGCAGTTGGTACAGACCATCCTTGCGACGCTTGAGCGCGCCGGGGCCGGCGGATATCTTGAGACAACGGAGAGCGCGGAACCCGCGGTCGCGGAGGTTGCGGCTACGCCAAGGGGTTGAACCGGCAGGAGCTGTTCCAGTCGGGCCCGCGAGGGAGGTCAAGCCGCATGGGGCGCGCGATGACAACAGCGGTAGTGTTCGTCTTCCTCAGTATGGCGGGGTGCCAGAACGTTCGTCAGAATGAGGTCGCCGCGGTGATCAACCCAGTGCGGAGCGATGGCCGCCGCCTTGGCTGGGGTGACCTTTGGATCGGCATGACAAGGGCGGAGGCGGAGAAGGTTGTGAAACTAACGTTTGTCGAGAACGGGGCCGGCCAGTGTGCGCAGGCCACCGCACAGGTGCGTCATCAGGGCAAGCAGTTATCGCTCTCGTTTTCAGGAAAAGAACAGGCCGCGCTCATCAGAGGTATTGACGTGCCTCTCAGCGCTTCCGGGGTGGAGGCGTCGCCGGGGCCGCTCAAGTCGGCCCTGAAGACTCGTATTGCGAATCTCGTGTACGTGCCGAGCGTGCACACACCGGATCTCACCGAAGAGAAGAATCCCACTCCTACGTATGCGCTCAAAGAGAACAGTGAGATGGTCATCCTGTTGAAGCCGGGTGACTTACTCTTTGTTGGCCTATCCGAGTGCCTCGACTGAGAGGGAGCGACTCATGCTTTATATGGTTGTGGAGCGGTTCAAGAAGGGGAGAGCGCCGGAAATCTATCGCCGTGTTCGAGACAAGGGGCGCATGATGCCGGATGGCTTGGAGTATGTCTCGAGTTGGATCGACCTGGACTTCAGGATCTGTTATCAACTCATGCGTACTGAAGATGCGTCACTCTTCTCGGCTTGGACGAACGCCTGGAAGGGCCTCATCGAGTTCCAGATCGTGCCGGTGCGTACCTCCGCTGAAGCGGCGCAGGTCATCGCTCCACAGTTGTGAGCGGGACCATGAGCGTCGCAGCAAACCGGGTAAGAGTGGTGGAATACGAACCGCGGTGGGCGCTGGAGTTCAGTGCGCTGGCCGAAGTACTTACCGGGTACCTAGACCATCTTCCCGTTCGTCTCGAACATG
>CBRGMJ010000327.1:0-3035 GCA_967797525.1 uncultured bacterium
TGTTCCGGCCACGCGGGATGACTGGCATCGATCACGTGGAGCAGCAGGTCGGCGGAGACCACCTCTTCGAGCGTCCCGCGAAAGGCCGCCACCAACTGAGTCGGGAGCCGCTGGATGAACCCCACGGTGTCGGCCAGCACGACCGTACGCCGGTTCGGCAGCGCCAGACGCCGCACCGTCGGATCGAGCGTCGCAAACAGGCGGTCCTCGACAAACACACCGGCGCCGGTCAGCACGTTGAGCAGCGTAGACTTGCCGGCGTTCGTATAGCCGACGAGCGCGACCTGCGGCATCCCTGCGGCCTCGCGGGGCTCGCGCTGGAGATTGCGACGCTGACGGATCGTCTCGATCTCGCGTTGCAGGTCGGTGATGCGCGTGCGGATACGGCGCCGATCAACCTCCAGCTTCGTCTCACCGGGACCGCGTGTCCCGATGCCGCCCCCGAGCCGTGAGAGCCACACGCCCCGACCGGCAAGCCGCGGTAGCAGGTACTGCATCTGCGCCAGCTCGACCTGCAGGCGGCCCTCGTGCGTCTGCGCCCGGCGGGCGAAGATGTCGAGCACCAGCGCGGTGCGATCGACGACCTTGACGCCGATCTCACGTTCAAGCGTACGCTGCTGGGTCGCGCTCAACTCGGCATCAACGAGCACCACGTTCGCGGCGTGGGTCTCGGTCGCCCGGACCACGTCTTCGACCTTGCCCTTGCCGATGAAACGCCCCGGATCGGGTCGGGACCGCCGCTGCATGATGGTCACAGCCGGAACGGCGCCGGCCGTCTCAGCCAGGCGCGACATCTCTTCCACGGCCTGCTCCGGGTCCGCGGCGTCGGCGACGATAACCAGCACGGCGCGTTCCGCCGCGCTGATCGCAGACATCCGGCCGCCACGACGGGCCGCATCCGCGTGGCGGGCGCGGCTCGTGAGTTCGAGATGCGCCAGGGCGTCAAATGGATAGGGCCCCTCCGTCAACGGAGGCCCCTCCCCCACCCCATTGCGCGCCACGACCGGGGCGAGCACCCACCCCTCTGTGGGGCGACCGCGCTGTGTCCCGATGGTCAGGACGAGGTCGAGGTCGAGATCCCGCAGCGCGCGAGTATCGCCGTCGTCGGGTCGCGCGTCGGCCTGCGGGTGGGCTTCGAGATACCTGAGCGCGCTGCCCCGGATACCGGACCGGTGGCTCAGTTCCTCAACGAGGGCCTGCCAGCGCCGGCTGAGCACGACGTGTGATACGACGCCGTGCCGATCGACGAGCACGCCGACCTCACGGCGTAGCGCCTGCGCGAGGTGCGCAAGAATCTCGAGGACGTCGAGCGTGGTGACTCGGTCTTGCGGCACGCGCCGGCGGCCCAGCGCCTCGAGCATCCGGCGGTGCGTGGGCTCGACGGTGCGAGGGACTCCCCAGAGCGTGGCGGTCGAGCCGATCGGTCGCTCCTACCCGTAGGTACGGCGGATACGGGCGATGGCTTCGTCGAGCCGGTCATCAGGAGTGGTCAGCGACAGCCGGACGAACCCGTCGCCGTGCGCGCCGTACCCGACACCGGGCGTAATGACCACGCCTGTGCGCTCCAGCACGTCGGCTGCAAACGTGACCGACGACTGGCCGTTTGGCGTCGGCATCCAGATGTACAGCGTCGCCTTTGGCGAGGGGGCCTTCCACCCAACGGCGCGCAGCCCGCTCACCAGACGATCACGCCGCGCCTGATAGCGCGCCAGGGCGGGTTTGACGATGTCCTGGGGACCGGTCAGCGCGGCGATCCCCGCGTGCTGCACGGCGCGGAACACGCCCGAGTCGACGTTGGTCTTCACCACGCCGAGCGCATTCACCGCCTCCGCGTTTCCCACGGCAAACCCGATCCGCCAGCCGGTCATGTTGAAGGTCTTCGAGAGTGAGTGCAGTTCGATGGCGACGTCGAGCGCGCCGGGCACCTGCAACAGGCTCGGGGCGCGGTAACCGTCAAACGTGATCTCGGAGTACGCATTATCGTGTACGAGCACCAGATCGTACCGCTTCGCGAACGCCACGGCCTTCGCAAAGAACTCCATGTCGGCCGTCGCCCCAGTCGGGTTGTTCGGGTAGTTGAGAAACATCAACCGCGCGCGCCTCGCGACATCGGGCGGAATAGCATCGAGGTCGGGCAAGAAGCCTCTGTCGGCCAGCAGCCGCATGGCGACCGGTTCGCCCTCGGCCATGATCGTGGCCGACCGATAGACCGGGTAGCCCGGATCTGGCACCAGGGCCGCCTCGCCCGGATTCAGCATCGCCCAAGGGAGATGGGCCAAGCCTTCCTTCGAGCCGATCAAAGCGAGCACCTGACGGTCCGGATCGAGGGTGACGTCGAACCGCTGCTGGAACCAAGCCGCCGTCGCCCTGCGGAACTCGGTGGTACCAATGTAGGGTGGATAGCGATGTGAGCGAGGATCCCTGGCCCCCTCCTCCAGCGCGCGAATGATGTGCTCCGGAGTCGGCAGGTCGGGGTCACCGACGCCGAGGTTGATCACGTCCACACCCTGAGCCTTCAACGCATCTTGCTTTCGGTCGAGGTCGGCAAAGAGATAGGCACCGATCTTTTGCAGCCGCTGCGACTGGAGCATCCGGACCTGTTGCGACATCCTCTCCTCCCTACGCCACGCGTGATGGTCCCATCATAGCACGCGCCCGCGCGAGCAGTGCTGCTTCCGTCAGATCGGTGACGTCGATCCATTGAATGCGTGGATCCTGTCGGAACCACGTGAGTTGGCGCTTCGCATAGCGTCGTGTGTTCCGCTTCAAGAGACGCACGGCTTCTTCATATCCGTACGCGCCCTCGAGCCAGCCCGCGAGCTCTTTGTACCCAAGCGTCTGCAGGCTCGGCGCCGCTGCGGGGATCCCGAGGGTGAGCAGGCGCCGTGTCTCATCCGCCAACCCCGCAGCAAGTTGCTCGTCAACACGCGCGTCAATGCGACGATACAGGTCTGCCCGATCCGCCACCAGCCCGATCATGGTGGCGCGTAGCGACCGGCGACCCCGCTCCTGCTGTTCTGAGATGGGGCGCCCCG
>CBRGMJ010000328.1:0-3035 GCA_967797525.1 uncultured bacterium
AGGTCAAGAACGCGTCACCATCCGGCCGGCGCCGGCCATCGCGCTCAGACGCTGTCGTACCTCCTCCAGCGTCTCGGGACGCTTGGGATAAGCAAAACGCACCCGCTGCCGGCCGGCCGCCGGATCCTTGTAGAACGAGCTGCCGGGCACTGCGCCGACGCGGTGCTGTTCGATCAAATGACGCGTAAAGGCGACGTCGTCCGGAAACCCAAAGCCGCTGATATCGGTCATGATGTAGTAGGCGCCGCGCGGGAGGACGCACTCGAACCCCGCATTGGTCAACACGCTCAGCAGCGTATCGCGCTTCACCCGATACATGTCAGCCAGATCAGCGTAGTACTGGCGCGGGAAGCCGAGCGCGACGACACCGGCTTCCTGTAGCGCCGCGGCGGCACCGACGGTGAGGAAGTCGTGCGCCTTCCGAATGCCGTCGGAAATGGCGGCATTGGCCGTGATCGTCCACCCGACCCTCCAACCGGTGACGCTGTAGGTCTTGGACATGCTGTTGATCGTGACCGTCCGCTGCGCCATCTCGGGCAGCGACGCGATGCTCAGATGCGTGGTGCCATCGTAGAGCAGGTGCTCGTAGACCTCGTCGGTGATCGCCAGCGCGTCCCATTCGCGGCACAGGGCCGCGATCTGCTCGAGCTCGGGCCGCGTAAAGACCTTGCCGGTAGGATTGTGCGGCGTATTGACGATGATCGCGCGCGTCTTGGGGCTAAACGCCGCCCGCAGTTCCTCGGGCGCAAACGGCATGTCCGGTCGGCTGAGGTCGAGCCGCACGTAGCGGAGTGTCGCGCCTGACAACAGCGCGTCGGGGCCGTAGTTCTCGTAGAAAGGCTCGAAGACCACGACGTCGTCGCCGGGGTCGAGGACGGCCAGGAGCGTGGCCATCATCGCTTCGGTCGCCCCGCAGGTGACGGTGATGTGCCGCTCCGGATCGACCTCGATGCCGTTGCACCAGGCCACCTTGTCGGCGATCGCCTTGCGCAACCGCGGTGACCCCCACGTGATCGCGTACTGGTTGTACCCGCCGCGCAACGCCGCCGATGCGGCCTCGATCAGCTCGGCGGGCGGATCGAAGTCGGGAAATCCTTGAGCGAGGTTGATGCCGTTGTGCAGGTTGGTGAGCCGGGTCATCTCACGGATGACCGACTCGGTAAAGTACCCGACGCGGGCCGCAGTCTGTCGTCTCACGGGGTCCCTCCGGAACGGATGTCGGCCTAGGTCCGAACGACCCGGGCCACGCTGAACACCTGCGGAACTTTCTCGAGCTTCCTCATGACGGCGTGGAGCTGCCCCACGCTGCGGATGTCCAGCACGATGTTGGTGACGGCAACTTTGTCCTTCCGGACCCTTGAGTTCGCCGAAAGGATGTTGGTCTTGGTCTCGGCAATCGCGGCGGTGATGTCACTGAGCAGTCCCACCCGGTCGAAGGCCTCGACCTCCACCTCAACCTGGAAGATCCCTTCCTGCGTCGTTTCCCACTGCACCTCCAACAACCGCTCGGGATGCTCGCGAAGAAACGCGATATTCGGGCAATCGCTGCGGTGGATCGTGACCCCGCGGCCGCGTGTGATATAGCCGACGATCCGATCGCCGGGCAGCGGCGTACAGCACCGCGCGAAGTGCATCAGCACGTTGTCCACGCCGCGCACCCGGACGCCCTGCGGGACCCCGGGCGCCGCTGGCGGGACGGCCGCAGGGGCCGCTTCCGACGGCTGCGCCGCTTCCTCACCTCGCAGAGCCTGCGCCACCTGCAACAGCGAGAGATCGCCGTTGCCCACCGCGGCCAACAGCTCCTCGTCCGAAGGCAGACCGAACTGCCCCGCCGCCTCGTTGAGCCGCTCGGGCTTCATGCCCGCCGTCACGCTGCCACTGCGGCGCAGCTCGCGCTCGAGCATGTCCCGTCCGCGGATCACGTTCTCCTGATGTCGTTCCTTCTTGAACCACTGCCGGATCTTCGCCTTGGCGTTCGTCGTCGCGACAAAACCGAGCCAGTCGCGGCTGGGCCCCGCGTTGCTCTTGCTGGTGACGATCTCCACGATGTCACCCGTGTGCAGCCGATGCGAGAGCGGGACCAACCGGCTGTTCACCTTGGCGCCGGTGGTTCGATGACCAACATCAGTATGGATGCGGTAGGCAAAATCCAACGGGGTGGCGTCGGCCGGCAGATCGATGACGTCGCCCTTCGGCGTGAACACAAACACCTCGTTCTGAAACAGGTCCAGCCGCACCGACTGGACGAAATCACGGGCATCCGCCAGCTCTTGCTGCCACTCCATCAGTTGACGAAGCCAGGCCAGTTTGCGGTCGACTTCCCGCTCCTGCGCCGCACCCTTCTTGTAGCGCCAGTGGGCCGCGATGCCGTCTTCGGCCTCCTGGTGCATCTGGTGCGTACGGATCTGGATCTCTAGCGGCTCGCCTTCATAGATGACCGCGGTGTGGAGCGATTGGTAGCCGCTGGTCTTGGGGTTGGCGACGTAGTCGTCGAATTCGCCCGGGATCGGCCGCCAGACCGCGTGCACGACGCCCAGCGCGGCGTAACAATCCTTCACATCGTCGAGGAGCACCCGCACGCCCAGGCGATCGTAGACACGGGCGATCGGCTGCCCCGCGTACTTTGGACGCTGGAGTTTTCGCCAAATGCTGTAGATGTGTTTGGGACGCCCGGTGATATAGCGGGGGTCGACCTTGATCTCCGCTCGAACCAGCTCACGGTGCAGTACGGCGCACACCCGATCGACCATGGTCTGGCGCGCGTCCTCAGCCTGGGTCAGCTCTCGCGTGATCTGGTCGTAGGTCTCGGGCTGCAACTCTCGAAACGCGAGGTCTTCGAGCTCTTTCTGGATGCTGCCGATGCCGAGTCGTTCGGCCAGCGGTGCGTAGATGTCGAGGGTTTCCTGAGCCGTGCGCTTCCGCTTCCACTCGGGAAGCGGTGTGAGCGTGCGCATGTTGTGCAGCCGGTCTGCCAGCTTGATCAGGACGATGCGGATGTCGTTCATAGGGCGCGGACTTTCGGCGGCCTGCTGCAC
>CBRGMJ010000329.1:0-3028 GCA_967797525.1 uncultured bacterium
CAGCCGGTCATGATACTCTGCCACCGGGAAGGGCAGGTTCATCCACGGGAGCCGGTCTTGAAAACCATACGGTACCCGTCCCCACCCGTACGGCATGGCCGGCCGGTCCTTGGCGCTCATCAGACACTCGATTGCGCTGGGCGCAACGTTTCCACGTTGGGCAGGTCGGTCTTCACATATTCGAAATACTTCATCCCGGCCCCGGTGAGCAGCAGTAGCACCCGATCCTGGGGGCCGATGGCGCCGCGGTCGCGCAGCTTCGGCAGCGCTGCGACGGTGGCCGCGGCCTCGGGCGCCGTAAACACGCCCTCGCTCGACGCGAGCTCGCGCATCGCGGCCAGGATCTCGTCATCGGTCACGGCCAGCGCCGTCCCACCGCTCTCGCGCACGGTCCGCAGCATCAGGTAATCACCCACCGCCACTGGGACGCGCAGCCCCGAGGCGAGGGTATGCGGATCTGGGAATGGTTCGGCGTGATCCTGTCCCTGCTCGTACGCGCGGACGACCGGGGCACAGCCCGCCGCCTGCACAGCGATCATCCGGGGCCGCTGCCCGCCGATCCACCCCAGCTCCGCGAGTTCGGCCACGGCCTTCCAGATCCCTACCAACCCGGTGCCGCCGCCCGCCGGATAGACGATCACGTCAGGAAACGTCCAGTCGAGGGCCTCAGCGATCTCGTATCCCATGGTCTTCTTGCCCTCGACGCGGTACGGCTCTTTCAGCGTCGAGAGGTCGAACCACCCGCGTTGCGGGGCGAGTTCGCGAAGCACGCGCCCGGCGTCGTTGATCAGCCCGTCGATCACGTACGTACGCGCGCCGGTGATGACGCACTCGACCTTGTTGATCTCGGGGGTATCCTGCGGCATGACGATGTACGCTTCGAGCCCGGCGCGGGCCGCGTAGGCGGCGAGCGCGGAACCCGCATTCCCCGCGGTCGGTATCGAGACCGCCCGCACGCCCAGTTCTCTCGCGCGAGACACGGCCGCGCACAGCCCCCGAGCCTTGAACGACCCGGTCGGATTGAGCCCCTCGTCTTTGAGCGTGACGCTCTTGAGCCCGTACCGGCTCGCGATGTGTGGGGCGTCGAGCATAGGGGTGAACCCTTCGCCGAGGCTTACGACGTGCGCCGGATCACGGACGGGCATGACCTCGTGATAGCGCCACATGTCGGCGCGCCGGCCGCGCAGCGTGTCTTTGGTGAATGCCGCGCCGGCCCGCTCGAGATCGTAGCGCGCGTAGAGGACCTTGCCGCAGTCGGGACACAGGCCGTGCAACTGGTCCGCTTCGTACGAACCACCGCACGCAGTACACTCGAGGTGGGAGAGAAAGCTGTACGTCATGGATTCACGCTGTTCAATGGGAGTCGTATCAGGTGCTTCCTGGAATGACGACGAATCCCTGCTCTCGAAAGTGTTCATCGAAAGAGAAGACCTGCTGAACGCCTTGCGTCCGCATGAGTTCGAAGCTCACCCAATCAACAAGGCTGATGTCGCGACGCGCTGCAGCGAGACATGCCGTCATGCCGGCAGCATGCAGCGGCTCATCAACCCAGAAGAGGCGGACGCTCGGGAAAACATCGTCGTTGAGTACGCGCACAGCTGCGGGTCCCAGACGACGTTGCGCCAAAGCGATAGTCTCAATCAACACGTAGTTATGCGCTACGAGCGGCCTACCGTCGCCGATCAGGGCGCGCCAACACTCCCCCGCGCGTTGATGGAACTGATCGTCGCGGTCCAGCAACGCGTAGAAACCGGACGTGTCAACGAGGACTGTCCTCATCCCGGGACCGGTAGGCCTCCTCCAGGTGCTCATCGTGTTTGGCGCTCACATCGCGATAGCCTGACGCGAATCGTCCCACAGCGTCCAGGGCACGCCGACGGCGTTCCTCGGATGGGACTGCATTGTCGGCTTGGACGAGCATGTCGACGGCCTGCCGGACCAACTCTGCCATGGAGATGCCTCGTTCGGCTGCCAGCTTGCGGAGTGTCCGCATCTGTTCCTCTGTCAACTGGACTTGTGTTCGCACCATCTTGAGTGGTCTCCACCTCCTGGCTTATTACATCATGATGGTATCTATGCTATCATGATATGATAGTCAGGGCAATAAGTTCTCGTGGGGCACGGCACTGAGCGAGGACGACCCCGAGCGCGACGCGAACCACCAATCAAACAACATCGACGGAGGTCCCGATCTCGTGCAGACCTCAGGCCCGCGTGGGAGTCTGTCTGGGCGACACGCGATGGTGACAGGAGCGGGGCGAGGCATTGGACTAGCCATCGCCGAACGGCTACTCGCGGACGGCGCGAGCGTAACGCTCGCCGATGTCGACATCGACCAGGCGCAGCGTGAAGCGCGGCGGTTGGGCGATCACGCCATCGCGCTGCGTGTCGACGTCGCCGATCCGGCTTCAGTGACGGCGGGTGTAACCGCAGCGCTCGACCGTTTTGGGAGTCTCGAGATCCTGGTCAACAACGCCGGCATCCATGGCCCGTCGGTCCCCACCTGGGAGCTTGCCACCGAAGACTGGCAGCGGGTGCTGGGCATCGATCTCTCAGGCGTGTTTTACTGCTGCCGCGCCGTCTTGCCGCACATGCGGCAGCGGCGCTATGGCCGCATCGTCAATGTGGCGTCGATCGCCGGCAAAGAGGGCAACCCCAACGCGCTCCCCTACTCGACCGCAAAGGCCGGCGTCATCGGGTTGACGAAGGCGCTGGCCAAAGAGGTCGCCAAAGAAGGCATCCTGGTCAACGCCATCACGCCGGCCGTCATCGAGACCGACATCCTCAAGCAAGTGTCGCCCGAACACGTGCAGTACATGGTGTCGAAGATCCCCCTCGGGCGCGTGGGTCAGCCGCCGGAAGTCGCGGCGCTGGTGGCCTGGTTGTGTTCGGATGAATGCTCGTTCAGCACGGGTGCCATCTTTGATATTTCCGGAGGGAGGGCGACGTACTAAATGGATATGCGTGACCTGGCATCATATGGCTTGACCGCGACGTTCACACGCATCAACCGCTGCCTGGAGGATGT
>CBRGMJ010000330.1:0-3028 GCA_967797525.1 uncultured bacterium
CGGCGAGACCACGAGAGCGTTCCCGACCTTCGGGGAGAAGATCCAGGCGATCAACGGCGTCAGCAGCGTCTCGGTCTGCGTGGTTCTGCCCCAGTTGTAGACGCGATCCCGCAGGTCAGACGGCCGCCCTCACGCGGCGCTCACTAGGCCAGGACGCGGGGGGTAATGCCGATCAGGTGGCTGAGCAGGCGGTGGGTGATCTCCAGCGCCCTGCAGCCGTCTTCCGCGGAGACCTTCGGACGATCATCGCCCCGCACACACGCGACGAAGTGGGTGAGCTCCGCCCTCAGGGGCTCCTCACCATCGAGCACGAACCGCTGCGGCTCGCCGGCGAAGGGTCGGACGTTGATGACCTCGCGAAGGTAGTCGAGATGCACCACCCGGTCGGGCATCGTGACTTCCATCTCGACCGCCTTCACGGCCGACACCCGGCTGGCGGTCAGCGTGATGCGGCACCCGCCCTCGAGGGTCATGTGCGCAACTGCCAGATCCTCGTGGCTGTTGTGGACCCGAACGCCCACCCCGCCGATCTCGGCGACCCGCCCGGGCGCCAGCGAGAGGACGATGTCGATATCGTGGATCATCAAATCGAGCACGACCCCGACATCCATCACTCGAGTGGGGTCAAACGGCCGCACGCGGCGCGCCTGAATGTACAGCGGTTCGCGGATCAGTGCATGTAACTGCTGCACTGCGGGCTTGAATCGTTCGACGTGTCCGACCAGCATCACCGTGCCGCGCCGGGTGTTCACATCGACGAGGCGTCGGGCTTCGTCGACGGTGGCCGCCATCGGTTTTTCCAGCAAGACGTGCACGCCGGCCTCGAGAAAGTCGCGCGCCACGGCGTAGTGCAGCACGGTCGGGACCACGACGCTGACCGCGTCGACCTTCCCTACGAGTTCCCGATGATCGCCGTAGCCGATGGTCCTGTGCCGCATGGCCGCGGCCTGTGCCTCGCGCACGTCGCGGTCGACGACGCCAACGAGATCCACGCCGGGCATGGAGGAAAGCACGCGTGCGTGATGGCGGCCCCATTGCCCCAGCCCGACGACGCCGACCCGAAGACGCCGCGCGCTCACGATCGGCCTCCCGGGAACGCGCGCGCGACGTCGATCACCGTATCGATCTCGTCGGACCCGAGCGCGGGGTGCACCGGTAGCGAGAGTACTTCGGCCGTCATACGCTCCGCGGCGGGAAACCGGCCGTCAAACCCGCGCTTCCGGTATGCCGTCGAGTGCGGTACGAGACCGGGATAGTACACTCGGTTCCCAATACCCGACGCGGTGAGATACTTGGAGAACTCGTCGCGCCCCCGTGGCACGCGCACGGTGTATTGATGGTAGACGTGACGATGGCCGGCCGGCTCGTCGGGTGTTGTGAGCCAGCCGAGGTCGATCAGACCGCTCGAGAGGCGGCGGGCATTTTCTCGACGACGCTCGTTGCGCGCCTCCAACGCCCCAAGTTGCACCACACCAATGGCGCCGCACATTTCGGTCATGCGGAAGTTGAACCCGACGACTTCGTACGCGTACTCCTCGTCGCCACGTGGATCAACCAGCAGCCTCGCCCGCCGGGCGACATCGGCGTGGGGTGTCAGCACCATCCCACCCTCGCCGGTGGTCAGATTCTTCGTCGGGTAGAAACTGAAGATGGCAGCGTCGCCAAACGTCGCCACTTTGCGCCCGCCGATCGCGGCTCCGTGTGCCTGCGCGCAGTCTTCCACCAACAGCACCTGATACCGGTCTGCCAGGCGGCGAAACGCGACCATGTCGGCGGGCAGCCCGTACAGATGCACGACGAGGATCCCGCGTACACCGCCCTCGCGGAGCACCGACTCGACCGCCCCCGGATCAAGGTTGCCCGTCGTCGGGTCGACGTCTGCGAATACCGGTTGCGCGCCGGCGTGGATGACGGCGTTGCTGGACGCCGCAAAGGTGAATGGTGTGGTCACGACGCGATCGCCGGCCCCGATCCCCAGCGCCAACATGGCCGCATGCAGCGCCGAACTACCCGACGATGTCGCCACCGCGTGGGGGACGCCGACGTAGTCGGCAAACGCGCGCTCGAAGGCCGCGACCCGGCGTCCTGCGACCAGCGCGCCGGAATCGAGCACTTCAAGGATCTGCCGTTTCTCTTCCTCGCCGATGAGCGGTCGTGCGATCGGAATCGCCGACGCGGTCCGTGGGGTCATGCATCACTCCCGGAGCCCGGCCGTGTAGGGGTATCCCCTATATAGTATCCAGAGAATCCAGGCAATTTTCTCGCCGCGGCGAGACTAACGGTGTCGAGAGCCAGAGACGGCCGGGGCGACGGGGCCACTAAGCGGCATGACGGTGGACGGCGAGAGCCAGATGCGCATCACGAACCTCCAGGAGTGGATGTAGGTGTCTCGAGTTGTCCTTTGAGCGCCGCCAGCATGCTTTCGCAGTTCTTCCGCATCAAGACTTTCACGAGATTGCTCAACAGGGCGCCGGCCAACGGGATGTCGAGCTCGAACTCGACGTCAAGCGACGTCCGGGTGCCCTCGGGGATCGTGTCAAACCGCCATGAGCCCTGGTAGCGATTGAAGTCGCCTGACCGCTGCTTGAACACGCACACGTGCCGACCGTCGTCCCACTCGTCTTCCTCGACCCATCGAATCTTGCGGCCCTGCACCACGCCAACCCACTGCGTGACGGTACCGGCGCCGTTGCGTTCCAGCACCTGGACGCTTTCGAGATCCGGCATGAACTCGGGGAACCGTTCGACGTCCTTGGCGAGGGCATATACGCGATCGAGCGGCGCGCGGATGACTGTCGAAGCCTCAACCGTCGCCACGCACGCCCCCCTCTCGTCTCACAGTCCCGTTTGACTATACCCACCGTCATCAGGCCTGTCAACGAACGCCGCAGAGGCGGCCGCATCAGGCGCGGGCTCCGTGGACGCGGCGGTCGCCGGCGCGGCCACGCGTCGAGCGGTCACCAGGAATCCGGTGTGCGCAACCATCCGGTGTGCCGGCCGGACGCTCAACCCGTCAATGTTCCAGGGT
>CBRGMJ010000331.1:0-3028 GCA_967797525.1 uncultured bacterium
GGCCAGCAGGCGAATCCGCTGTTCCTGCTTGGCCCGATGCTCTACTACTTCTGGCTCGTCACCGTCGTCACCGGGGTCGTGCTCATGTTCTGGTACGAGCCGACGCCGATCGGCGCCTACAGTTCTATCCTTCATATCCAGCACGAGGTGCCGCTGGGCTGGTTGACCCGGGGCATGCACAAGTACGCGGCCGACGGCGTGATTGTCTGCATCATCTTGCGTATCTACCGCCAGTACTTCCTCGGCGAATACAAGAAGCCGGGGGAACTGACCTGGATCTGGTCGTTTCTCGGGCTGGTGCTCGCGATGATCTCGGGGATCACCGGCTATTTGCTGATCTGGAACCAGCGGGCGTTCTGGGCCGCCAAGACGGTGCTGACCGTGCCGGTCTATTTCGACGAGTTGACGGCCAAGATCCCCATCATCGGCGAGCAGTTTCAGGTCGGGTCGATGATTGCCTATCTCTTCCTGGGCGGGCCGGCGGTCGGCGCGGCGACGATCACGCGGTTCTACGCGTTGCACTTCGGCATCTCGCTCGTGCTGCTGATCGTGATGGAACTGTTCGTCTATCGCACGCGCCGCGTGCGGCTGAACATGTCGCTGGTACCCGTGGTCGTGTTTACGGCGATGCTAGTCTTGATCAGCTGGGCGCTGCCCGCCGAGCTCGGTCGCCGCGCCGACCCCAACCGGACGCCGTTGCCGATCCTCTCGGACTGGTACTTCCTCGGTCTCTACCAGTACGTTAAGTACACGCCGCCGCTATGGGCGGGGCTGGGTCCCGGACTGCTCATCGGGTTTGGGATGATGGCGCCGTTCCTCGACCGGAGCAAGGGGCGCCGGCCACTCGAGCGCCCGTTCTTCTTCGTCGCCGGGCTGCTGTCTCTGACCTACTGGCTGGGCTTCACGACCTTGATCCTCTTCAACATCGCGGTCATCGAGCGCGAACCGCCTATGGTCCTATTGGTCACGACCATTGTGCTGGGTCTCGCGTTCATTTGGGAAATTCGCTACCGTCGCCGGCAGGCGCGGGCTCCGGCGCTGCCTGCACCGAAGGCGGCGGCGCACGCGCACAGCTGAGATGCGGACCCTGGCGTCGTGGGGCGCGTTTTTCGTGGCGGTGGCAGCGTTTTCGCGGTTATGGCAAGGTGTGCGCGCCGCGCTGGATGGCGACCATCTGTACGGGCCGCTGGAAGCGCTGGGGTGGATGGCGCTCTTCCTCAGCGCCATGGGGTACCTCGCCTTCGTGATCTACGCCGCCGACCGCGCATCCGGGCGAGCGACGCGCCGCATCCGCATCTTCGACCGGCTACTTGACCGCGCACAACGGACATCACCGGGAGGAGCATCGAGCGGGTCATGAACAGCGGGAACAGTCATCAGTATATGATCGGCATCTTCGCGTTGTCGCTCCTGGGTGTGACCTGCGCCGGGTTGATCCTGTTTGGCGAGCGGTTTGGGAGCGCCCAGCACCGCGACCTGTGGCAGTTGGGTGGCGCTGCGCTTGGCGCGATCCTCGTCATCTACGGTGCGATCCTGCTGCTCCTGCGTAAGATGGCCATGATCGAGCCGCGCCGGGCCGAGGCCGAGGACGAACTGCGCGGGCGCTGGACCAAACCGGTGCCATGAGGCAGGAGGGCTGGCGTGTACCGTAGACTCCTGACCGCGGCGCTGCGGGCGACCCTGAGGCTCGATGTCGCGATCAACCGCGTCTATCCCACCGATCTCAACCCGCTCTACTACACGGGTGGGCTCACCAACCTGTTCCTGTTTGTACTGGTGGTGTCCGGCATTTTCATCTTCCTGTACTACGTCCCCAGCCTGGCCGGCGCGCATGAGTCGATCCGGTACCTCACCGAGCAGGTTCCCTATGGCGGGCTGATCCGGGGCATCCACCGCTACTCGGCCGACGCCTTCATCATCGCCGCGCTGCTGCACCTGTTCCGCAACTGGTTTACCGACCGCTACCTGTTCTCCCGCGACTCCCCCTGGATATCAGGGATGTTTCTCTTGTTCTTTGGCGGTTTTGTCGGCGTGACCGGCTACATCCTCGTCTGGGACGTTCGCGGCCTGACAATCCTGGGAATCCTCAACGATCTGCTCAAGTCGATCCCGCTGATGGGGCAGTTCCTGGCCGACCTGGTGACAGGCGGGACGGGGCTCAGCGAGGGGACACTGCCGAGGATTCTGTTGCTGCACGTCGGGCCGGCGTCACTGCTGTATGTGCTCCTGTGGTGGCACTACGTGCGGCTGCGGCATCCGAAGATCTGGCCGCCGGCCACGTGGGTCCTGGTGTGTCTTGGGCTGGTGACGCTGGCGGCGGCGCTGCTCCCGGCTGTGAGCAGCACGCCGGCCGAGCCGGGCGTCCGGCCGGCGGCGATCCCGCTGGACGTCTTCTTCTTGCTGCCGTTTTGGCTCGCCGGGTATGTGCCGGCGCTGGCGGTGGTGCTGCTGGTCGCGGTGTTGATTGCCGTCGGCTACGTCATCCCGTACATCGCGCGCGAGACACCGCAGGAGATGGGCCCGCGTCACGCGGGCGTCGCGCAGGTCATCGACGGCAACTGCACGGGGTGCGAGCTCTGCTACTACGATTGCCCGTACAACGCGATCGTGATGGTGGCCTCCCCGTACCCCGGGCTCAGCCGGGCGGCGGCGAGCCGGAAGCTGTTGGCCGTTGTGCTCGATTCACGGTGCGTCGAGTGCGGTATCTGCATCGGCGCCTGCCCCTTTGAGGCGCTCGAGCTTCCTGGGATGTTGGAGAGCGAGATCACCCAGCGCGCGGCCGCCGCGGTGCAGGCATGAGCACGACGCCTCAGGTGCGGGCCACGACGCCTTCGGCGGGGGCGTGGACGCCAAAGGTCGTCGGGCTCGTGTGTGATTGGGCGGTGGTCACCGCCGAGATCGCGGACGTCGCGGGCCGGTTGCGCGCCCACCCGTCGGTGACGATTATCCGGGTGCCGTGCTCGGGGTTCGTGCGTCCTGCCTGGTTGGAGGACACGTTGAAGGCCGGCGCGGACGGCGTCTTCGTGGT
>CBRGMJ010000332.1:0-3013 GCA_967797525.1 uncultured bacterium
CGGGGCATCCAGCAGGTCGAACGCACCCTCCATGATCGTCGCCGAGATCTCCGCCGCCGCACCGTAGGGCTTCCACTCTTCTTGGACCACCACGGCGCGATGCGTGTGGCTCACCGACGCGATGATGGCATCGCGGTCGAGAGGGCGCAGTGATCGCAGGTTGATCACCTCGGCCTCGATCCCATCCTCGGCGAGGGTGGCGGCGGCCGCCAGCGCGACCTGCACCATCCGGCTGAAGGCGACGATGGTGACGTCCCGACCCGGCCGCGCGATCTCGGCTTTGCCAAACGGCACCGCGAAATCCCCATCGGGGACTTCACCCTTGACGTTGTAGAGCGCGGCGTGCTCGAGAAAGATCACCGGGTCCTTCCCGCGGATCGCGGTTCGCAGGAGGCCCTTGGCGTCGGCCGGCGTCGCCGGCGCCACGACGCGCAAACCCGGCACATGCGCATAAAAGACCTCGACGCTCTGTGAGTGCTGCGCGGAGAGCTGCACGCCCGCGCCGTTGGGTCCGCGTATCACGAGCGGCACGTCCACCTGACCGCCGGAGAAGTAGCGGATCTTCGCGGCATTGTTGACGATCTGGTCGAACGCCAGCAGCGAGAAGTTCCAGGTCATCATCTCGACGACAGGGCGCAGACCGAGCATCGCCATGCCGATCGCACCCCCCACAAAGCCCTGTTCTGAGATCGGGGTGTCGATCACCCGCGTCGGCCCATACTTCGCCAGCAGATCCGCCGTGATGCGAAACGTTCCCTGATAGAGGCCGATGTCTTCCCCGATCAGGACCACCGACGAATCGCGGTCCATCTCTCCGATCAACGCCGAGCGGATGGCGTCGCGGTAGGTCTGTTCCGGCACCGGCTTCGTCTCCTCACCGTAGACGTGCGCGTACAGATCCTCGGGGGGTGGGGCAGGGCTCTCGTCGGCGAACTGGACGGCCACGGTCGCGATCTGCTCGGCCTCCGCTTGAATCGCGGCGATCTTTGCGTCGTCGAGGAGCCCCGCCTCGCGGAGATGGTGCTCCAGCGTCACGATCGGATCTCTGCGGCGATGGGTCTCGACCTCGTCTTTGTCGCGGTAGGGCTGGAACATGTCGGCGGCGCCGTGCCCGGCAAAGCGATATGTGACCGCCTCGATGGCATACGGCCGCCCGGTCGCGCGAACGTCGGCGGCGACGCGCGCCGCCGTCTGCCGGACCGTCAGGAAATCCATGCCGTCGATGCGCTCGTTGGGGATCGCATACTGGTTGAAGCGCGAGGCCAGGTCGGTCACCGCGGACGAGCGGGCGACCGAGGTGCCCATCGCATACTCGTTGTTCTCGACGACGATCACCAGCGGGCAGAGGCCTTCTTTGCCCCACAAGCCGGCAAGATTCATCGGCTCGTGGAACGCCCCACTGTTCATCGCCCCGTCCCCGAGGAACAGGAGGCACACCTTGTCGGTCCCTTTGTACCGCAGCGCGTAGGCGGCGCCCACGGCCAGCGGGATGTGCGCGCCGACGATCCCATATCCACCGTAGAACCCTCGCGAGACGTCGAATAGGTGCATCGACCCACCCTTGCCGCGGGCCAAGCCGGTGGCCTTGCCGTACAACTCGGCCATGACCGCGCTGGGAGGAGCGCCGCGGAAGAGGGCGTGGGCGTGGTCACGATAGGCGGTGAAGAAGATGTCTTCTGAGCGAAGTTCAGCAAGCATGCCGGCGGCCACGGCTTCTTGTCCGGAGTACACGTGGAGGTAGCCGCCGATCTTCCCGCGGCGAAAGGCCCGCTCGGTCTCTTCTTCGAACCGGCGGGCGATCACCATCTGCCGGTACCAGTGGAGGGCCGAGGCCAGATCGACACTCTCGCGCACACCGGTAGCCACGGCCCGACCTCCCGCCGAACGCTGCGTCAGACCGCCGGGATTCTCATTGTGGCTGGTGCGATCGGCCATGCCGTCGCTCACTCCTCACAGTGCTACGTACCCACATCGTGCGCGGTCGCGCCGCCTGGGCGCACTTCCTAACTATACCAAATACAAGCAATGCGCCGTTCACCAATCATCGTCCTGCCTCACGACCGCCCGGTCACCCGGCCCTCGCGCCCGCTGATGCGCTATAATGGCAGCGCGCACCGGAGGAGTCTGTGGGCGAGCATTCCGCGGCAGACACGATCGTCTCGATTCCCAAGGCTGAACTCCACGTGCACCTTGAAACCTCGCTACGTCTGCGGCGGCTCTCGCAACGTCGCGGCCAGGACGCCGGACCGATCGAAGACGCTCACCTCGTCGCGGATCCCGCGCTCTTCTCCGGCTACGACCGGCTGCGGCGCTTGCGGTATGCTGGTCGCGCCGGCAGGATTCCCGATGCGCTCTACACGCCCGCCAACATCGCGACGATCACGGCGGAACTCATCGCAGAGACCGCAGCACAGTCAAGCCGCTACATTGAAGTACGCGTCGGCGGCCGGCGAGGTTTCACCCTGCTCGGTGTGCGCGGGATGTTGGAAGCCATGGCGGAAGGCGCCGGCTCCGTTCGCCACCTGGGCGTCTCGTATGGCACTATTGTGACCGTCGTGCGCGAACGCGGCCCCGAAGAGGCCGAACAGTTGGTGATGGAGGCCGTAGCGTGCCGCGACTGCGGCGTGGTTGGCATCGATCTGGCCGGTGACGAGGAGAACTATCCACCGGGTTTATTCACCCGCGCGCTCGCCAAGGCCCGAACCGCGGGGTTGGGTGTCACGGTGCACGCGGGCGAGTTCGCCGGACCGGCCGGCATGTGGACGGCGATCTATCAGCTGGGAGCGTCCCGCATCGGCCACGGCATCAGGGCGGCCGACGATGCGCCGTTGCTCGATCTGCTGCGCGAGCGGCACGTCACGTTGGAACTCTGCCCGACGAGCAACGTGCGGTTGGGGTTGATCCCCTCCCTGGCCCAACATCCCATCCGCCGGCTGCTCGACGCCGGGGTCGCGGTCACGATCAACAGCGACGACCCGGTATTGTTGGGGACGACCCTGACGCGTGAGTTGAC
>CBRGMJ010000333.1:0-2989 GCA_967797525.1 uncultured bacterium
GACATGGCTCAAGGTTAGATCAAGCAGCGCCTGCCGTTCTTCCACGACCAGGGCATGACCTTCCCCGGACGACCCCGCGACGATCAGGCCGTGGATCCCGCTCGCGATCAGCGTGTCAACGTGACGGCGCAGCACGCCCAAGTCGATGCCGTCCCCGCTGAAGGGCGTGACGACCGCACAAATGACTCCGGGCCCCATTCGTATCCGCCTCCTCTAGCCTTTAAGGCCGCCGGCGACCAGACCGGTCACAATGTGTTGCTGGAGTGCCATATAGAGGATCATTGTCGGGACGAAGGCGTAGGTCGCGCCGGCCATCAGGATCCCCAACTCCGGCCCGATGAGGACGCCACCCTGCGGCCGGAGCGCGGCGAGCCCGACCTGGAGCGTCCGCATCGTGTTGCTGTGCGTCATGATCAACGGATAGAGAAAGTCGTTCCACTGGAAGATGAAAGCGAAGACAGCGAGGACGATCAACGATGGACGAAGCATGGGCATCAACACCCGCCAGTAGATGCCAAAATCCGAGCATCCGTCGATACGGGCCGCCTCGTCGAACTCCGAAGGGATCGTCTTCATCGCCTGCGTGAGCAGGAACGTCCCGAAGACGTTGGTGCCGAATGGGAGCCAGAAGGCGAAGTATGAATTCGTCAAATGCCATCGGGTGAGCAGCACGAACAGCGGGATGAGCGTCACCTGATACGGTAGGATCACCTGGAGCATGAGAACCCAGAAGATCACGTCTTTGCCGGGGAAGCGCTTGCGCGCGAACGCGTAGGCCGCAAGCGAACACGTCACGACCTGGAGGACCGCAACGCCGCCGGCAATCAAGAGACTGTTGGCCGTCCATCGCAAGATCATGGTGTTCTTAAACAAGTGCACATAGCTGGCCAGCGTGACCTGGTTGGGAATCCACTGAAAGGGATACGGCGGTACCGTCTCGGGTCTCAACGAATGGATGACCATCGCGACAAACGGCAGCATGACAGCAGCGGCGATCGCCGACAGCGTCAGATACGCGGCGGCGCGGTTCGACGTGCGCCGGCTCAAGACGCCGGTCCGCCTCACGCGGCCGGCCATCATCGCGGCGTCAGACATCGGTCGTCATCCGGTGCAGGAGACGGTTCTGCACGATCGACACCATCAGGACCGTCACCGTCAGGACCACGGCGATGGCCGACGCGTAGCCCATCTTGAACGTCGAGAACCCCTGTTGGTACAGATAGTAGACGAGACTTGTGGTGGCGTACGCCGGGCCACCCTGGGTCATCACATAAGGCTGCACGAACATCTGGAAGGCCCAAATCGTCAGCATGACGACCACCAAGAGCGTGGTGTGGTTGAGCAGCGGGATGGTGATGTGGCGAATAGTTTGCCACCCGGATGCGCCGTCGAGCCGGGCGGATTCGACGTACTCGTCGGGGATGTTCTGCAGCGCCGCGAGATAGATCAGAATGGTGTAGCCCGCGTTCTTCCACACCGACATGAACGCCAGCGAGGGCAACGCCATCGTGGGACTCAGCAGCCAGGCCAGCGGTGAAATGCCGATTTTCGCCAGGTACTGGTTGAACAGCCCCACGTTGAAATCAAACATCCAGTTCCAAATGAAGGCTGCGACCACCAGTGACGTGACGGTGGGAATGTAGTAAGCGCCGCGGAAGAACGGCATGCCCGTGATGCGGAGGTTGAGCAGCAGGGCCACACCGAGCGAGACGATCAGACACGGCACCACGTAGTACGACGCGTACAGCACGGTGTTGCTGAACGACCGCCAGAAGACCGCATCACCCCAGAGCGCCGCATAGTTGCTCCACCCGACGTACGCCATCCGCCCGAGTCCCCCCCAGTTGGTGAAGGAGAGGCGGACCGTGCCGATCAGCGGGTAGATGCCAAACACGAGGAACCCCACGACCTGGGGCAGGATGAAGAGGTAGGCCGTGCGGCTGCGCGCCGCCTCGCGCAGCACACGCGCAGCCGCACTCATCCCGGTGCTCGGAGCGCCGTCTTACTGCGTCTTCAGCAGATCGTTGCAGGCGCTCACGGCCGCGTCCAGCGCCTGCTTGGACGTCTTGAGACCCAGAAACGCGGCTTCCAGTTCGGGCGTCATGAGATTCAACACCTCACGAGAATAGAAGTGGGCGGGTTCAGGCCGCGCGTACTTGGCCTCGTCGACGATCCGCCGGAACTCCGGTGTGGTCGCGTACTCTCCGGCCTGGAGCGACTTGCGTGGGGAGATAAAACCCGTCACCCGGAGGATCTGCACCATGTTCTGGGGGGTCGTGATGTGCAGAACCCACTTGAGCGCGGCCTCTTTGTTGCGGGACTTGTCGAAGATCGCATAGCTGCCGACCGTGCCGAAGTTGATCTGCCGTTTGTCTTTGAGCGTTGGCCCGATCGCGAGTCGTATGTTCGGAGCCTGCTTCTTCACGGTCGGGATGTCGTTCGGCTCGGCTTGAACTAGGACGCCCATCCGCCCGTTCGTGAACGACTCGCCGCCACCGGTAATGTTCGCCTGCTGTGCATAGCCTTTCTTGAAGATGCTCGCCATGAAGTCGAGCGCGCGGACGCCTTCGGGAGAGTTGAACGCGCACGTCCGGCCGTTTGGCGCGTATACTTCACCCCCGGCCTGCCAGAGGAATGGAACAAACGTCGTCACGGGGGACGCGCGCTTCACATTGAACTGCGCTCCCCACTGGGTGCCCGACTTGGTCATGGCTTTCATGAACTCTTCGAACTCGCTCCAATTCGTTGGGAGACGGCTGGCGTTCAAACCGTTGCGTTCCATGAGATCAGCATTGTAGACGTTTGTGAACATGCTGGTCAGGATGGGCAGACCATACAGCTTGGCTTTGCCGTAGAGTTTGCCCTTGTAGGTGGGCGCGCTGAGCGGCCCCGGCAGGTAGTCATCGACCACGTCCTGAGGGACCCTCCCATCGAGGCTCCACAGGGCTCCGATCTCCGCGAACTTGGGGAAGAAGTCGGTGTTGAGGTA
>CBRGMJ010000334.1:0-2984 GCA_967797525.1 uncultured bacterium
ATCGCAGCCAGTGAATCGCCGGGAAGTGCCGGCGATACGCCAGGCTCGCGTCGAGCGACCAGAAGGTGCCCGTGATCCGCAGCGTCGACTGCGTCACCGGCTCAGAGAGGTCGCCGCCGGGTGGTGAGACCGCGCCCACGACGGTGACTGAGCCGTTGCGCTCGGGCGTCCCTAGACAGATCACACGGCCCGCGCGCTCGTAGAAGGCCGCGAGCCGGCTCGACAGGTACGGGGGATAGCCTTCTTCGGCGGGCATCTCTTCGAGGCGGGAGGAGATCTCGCGCATGGCCTCGGCCCAGCGGCTGGTCGAGTCGGCCATCAGCGCCACCTTGTAGCCCTGGTCGCGCCAGTACTCGGCCATCGTGATGCCGGTGTAGACGGAGGCCTCGCGCGCTGCGACCGGCATGTTCGACGTGTTGGCAATGATGACCGTGCGCTCCATCAGCGGCCGGCCGGTGCGTGGGTCTTCCAGTTCAGGGAACTCGTCGAGCACATGGGTCATCTCGTTACCGCGCTCCCCACAGCCCACGTAGACGATCACGTCCGCGTTGGACCATTTGGCCAGCGTCTGCTGCATGACGGTCTTCCCCGAGCCAAACGGTCCGGGGATCGCGGCCGCGCCACCCATGGCCACCGGGAAGAGCACATCGATGATACGCTGACCCGAGATGAAGGGCTCGCGTGGGTCGAGCTTGCGCGCCACCGGCCGCGGCGAGCGAACAGGCCAGCGGTGCATGAGACGCAGCTCGGTGCCGTCAGAGAGCCGGCCGATGACCTCATCGACCGTGAACTCGCCGGAGCGGATCTCGGTCACATCGCCGCCCTTCGAGGTGGGCGGCACCATGATGCGGTGATCGAACTGATACTCCTTTACGGTTCCGAGAACATCGCCAGGACTGACCTTTTGCCCCTGTTTGACAGTCGGCTTGAAGGCCCACTTTTTCGTGCGGTCGAGCGCCTCGGTCACCGCGCCGCGGGCGATGAAGTCGCCCTTCTGCTTGCGGATGCTCTCGAGCGGACGCTGGATCCCATCAAAGATGCTCGTCAACAGGCCGGGGCCCAGCTCAAGCGACAGCGGCGTGCCACTGCTGATAACCGTTTCGCCGACCTGCAGACCCGAGGTGTCTTCATAGACCTGGATAAAAGCCGTGTCACCGTCGAGGCGGATAATCTCACCGAGCAAACCCTCCTGACCCACGCGGACCAGGTCGTTCATACGGGCCCCGGGAATCCCGCGCGCGATGACCGCCGGGCCGGCGATCTTGATAACGCTCCCCTGCGTCGCCATCACAACCCCCTCGCTATCGCAACTTCACGTAGAAACCGATGTGCTCTTTGACCAGCCGCGCAATGTATGCCTCGCCGCTCTCGATCTCGGCCTGCGGCGCCGGGATCGGGAGGATGATCGGCAGATCGCGGCCACGCATCAGGCGAAACCGCTCGTCCTCGGTGCCCACGAGCAGCGAGTCAGTGATCGCCACCAATCCATAGTCGTGTTGCACGAAATGTCGAAGGTGCTCGAGGGCCGCCTGTGGTGAGGTGGCCTCACGCACTTCCGCGCCGGCCAGCCGAAACCCGGTTGCACTCTCAGGATCGGCGATGATGCCGAGCTTATACAACGAGCATCTCCTTCCTCACGGCCTCGCGCGGGAGCCCCAAGAACTTGCCCCGTGCGATCATCCGGAGGTTGCTCACTTCCGCCGATTTCATCGCCAGATACCCGAGCACGATGTCGACGCCAAGCGGGTCACCGCGATAGCGGCCCGCGAGCGCCTTGCCGACCCGCCCGTCGAGTTCGCGCTCGAAGACGACCAAATCCTGCGGCAGTTCTTTGATCGGGAACCGGTGGGCGCGGAGTCGCTCCCACGCCGCCGTCTGCGTTTGTGCGGACGACAACGCCGCAAAGAGCCGGTCGTTGATGCCTGCGCCGCCCGGGATGAAGAACTGCAGACGCCGCTCCTCCGAGAGGCCGTCTGATGCGGCCAGCTTCAGCGCCGTCTTCACGTTGGACACGTCGATCTCAGCCTGGAAGAACTCGGCCAGGACTGCCGCGTCGTGGCCGAGCCGCTTCGTCTGCCGGAGACCAAACTCGGCATACCCCCGGTCGAGGTGTGGCTCGATCTCCAGGAAGTCCTTGGTTTTCGCATAGGCGGCGACCCCCTGCGCGAGCGGACCCGCCAGGGGATGGTCCAATGACTCGAGCGTCCCCGCCAGCGCCGCGATATCCGGGTACCCGGCCATTTCTTTGAGCACCACGTCGCTCAGATTGCCCGCCGGCAGCAGCGCCTGGACGATCTCGTCGGTTGGCCGGCCGCTGAGTTTGCCACGGACGATGACCCGGAGGTTCGCCAGATCCCAGCGCAGCAGGACGAGGCTGATGAGGTCGCGCGCCCGCCCGTCGGCAAATCCCAAGATGGTCCGCGTGGTCCTCGCCAAGCTGTGCGACAATGCCTCATCGACCGCGCGGACGCCCTCATACCGCAGTAAAGCCTCCTGCACGTCGAAACTGTACGGTGTCGTGGAGAGCCCCTGCAGAAAGGCGTCCAATGTCGGGGCGCCCAGCAACTCCTCGAGCTGGCCGGGGGTCAGCAGCCGGCTGCGCATAGCACGCACGCGGGCGTTGATGTACGGAAAGTCAGGCATCCGCCGAGACTATGACTCCCACAGCGCTCGTGCCACTTCCGCCGCGACGAGCGGGCGGGCCCGTTCCAGACGCGACGCCAAGGTGTTGGTCAGCACGAAGCGCCCGTCGGGTGAGGCCACCTTGACGCCGCCCACAATCGCCGGATCGGTGCGCACCGTGACGGCCGACCCACGCTCTTTCAAGAATGCTTGCGCGGCTGCCTGCTCGGCGGGGTTGACAGTGACGACGCCTGCGGTCTCGAGACCGCTGAGCCCCTCAACGACGAACGCCCGCAGAATAGCCGGGTAGCGTTGCTCGTCACTGGGAATCCTGGCCAGCTCGGCCTCGGCGCGCGCAAAGA
>CBRGMJ010000335.1:0-2975 GCA_967797525.1 uncultured bacterium
CGATGGTCGGCCATCTGATGGGCGCCGCCGGGGCGCTGTCCGCGGTTGTGGCCGTCATGGCAATCTACACGGGAGTGATCCCGCCGACCATCAATGTCGACAAGCAAGATCCGGAGTGTGACGTGGATTGCGTGCCGAAGGTGGCGCGCGCCGCTCGAGTCCGCGCTGCAATTGCCAATGGGTTCGGATTCGGCGGGCAAAATATCGTCGCCGTGTTTGCCAAAGCCTGAGGACCGCTACCTTCATGGAGGCACGACTGTGAAAACCCTCGTCGTTGGAGTACTCGTCGTTGTCGCGTTTGCACTGATGTGGGGATCGGCGGGACAGGCTGCGCCGCCCTCAGGCCGGACGCTGGTCGTCGCGATCGCCAAGATGGACATCCGGACGCTCGATCCGCACCGCCAGTACGAGATCACACCGCCGCAGATCATACGCGCGGCCTATGAGACCCTGGTGACGCCTGGCGACGCGGGACGCAGCCTAACGAAACTCGAGCCGCTGCTCGCCGAGTCGTATACGATCTCCCCCGACAGCAAGGTCTACACGTTCAAGCTCCGCCGGGGTGTCAGATTCCACACCGGCGGTGTGATGACGGCCGACGACGTGGTCTTTTCGTACAAACGGCTTGGACACCTCAAGGACAACCCGGCCTGGCTGTTGAGCGACCACGTGGCCTCGATCGAAGCCACCGATGCGGCGACCGTGCGCATTACCCTGAAAGAACCCAACGCGGCCTTCCTGCCGATCCTCACCTCGCCGAACTTTGCCGTCGTTGAGGCGAAGGCGCTCCGCAGTCGCAAAGGTACCGATGCCGCCAACGCGGATAAGACGGACAAGGCCACCGATTGGCTCGACCAGAATTCGGCCGGCACGGGGCCGTTCATCCTCAAGAAGTGGACCCGTGGCGTCGAGGTCGTGCTCGAGCGCAACCCGACGTACTGGCGGCAGAGTTCGCCCATCGCACGCATCGTGGTGCGCGACATTCCCGATCCGGCGACGCAACTCGAGCAGGTCGAACACGGTGATGTACACATCGCCCAGAGCCTGGACGCCGATTTGATCGCGCGCTTTCGACGGTCCGGCAAGGGCCGGGTCGTCGAAGGCAACACCCTCGATATGACCTATTTGGCCATGACGACCAACGTCGCGATCAACTCCGCGCTGGCCGAGCGACGCGTGCGGCAGGCGATTGAAGCCGCGATCGACTACGATGGGATCATCAAAGGTCTCATGCGGGGCGCCGCCGTGCAGATTCCCTCCATCATTCCTGTGGGATTGCTCGGGGCCGACGCTGCGCTGGCGCCGAAACGCGATGTCGCGGGCGCGAAGAGGCTGCTGGCGGAGGCCGGGTATCCAAACGGCTTCAGCGTGAGGATGGTGTACCCGACACGCGTGCTGGTCGGCGGTCTAGCCGCCGAAACGCTCGTGACGAAACTCCAGGCCGACCTGGCGCAGATCGGGGTCGCACTGCAACTGGAGCCGCGCGAGACCGTGCAATGGCGGGCCGACTACCGCGCGGGCAAACTGGCCATCACCGTGGCCGACTGGACGCCGGATTTCGCTGATCCACACGGGTGGGCGATTCCCTTCGCGGTGAAAGGGTCCAGCGCGGCACGGCGCGTCTACTATGACAATGCGAAGGCCGGCAGCCTGGCCAACGAGGCGGGCCGTCTCACGGACACCGCGAAGCGGGCCGCGATCTACCGGGAGCTGCAGCGTATCCTGATCGGTGATGCGGCGTTTGTGGGTCTCATCCAGCCAAAAGTGCATCTCGCCGTGAGCCCGAGGGTGGGCGGCGTCGTCTACAACCCCGTCTACTTCATGGACTACTACTTCGTGCGGTAGGGCTGAGATCTCCCGCCGACGTCGCCGGTGACCCACTTCTGGCGCTTCGCCGGCCGCCGGGTGCTCGTCACCGTCCCGTTGTTTTTTCTCATTACGTTGTTGGGGTTCGTCCTCACCTATCTGATTCCGGCTGATCCGTTGGCGATGGTGCTCTCGGAGCGCGCGATGGCCAACCCGGAGATCGTCCGTGCCTATCGCGAGCGATGGGGGCTCGACGCGCCCCCCCATCGCCGTTACCTCACGTACGTCGGCCACCTCCTACGCGGCGATCTCGGCACGTCGATTGCGACCCAGCAGCCGGTAGGAGAAGACCTTCGCGCCTTCGTCCCCGCGACCGTCGAGCTCGCCGCGACCGCTATGATGGTGGCCATCGGCATCGGCATCCCCTTGGGCGTCGTCGCCGCCGCCCGCCGGGGCGGGTTGGCCGATCACCTTGCGCGCACCGGCTCGATCATCGGCGTCTCGATGCCAGTGTTCTGGCTGGGGCTGCTGGCGCTGGCGGTTTTCTACTACCGTCTGCAGGTGGCCCCGGGACCGGGCCGGCTCGCTCCCGGTCTCATTCCTCCCGATGTGCGCACCGGCATGGTGCTCATCGACAGCGTGCTGGCGGGGCGGTGGGACGCGCTGGCCGACGGGTTGCACCATCTGGTGCTGCCGGCACTCGTCCTCGGCGCCTATGTGATGGGCACGATCACGCGGGTGACGCGCTCGAGCGTGATCGATGCGCTGGCCGAGGACTACACGCGCACGGCACGCGCCAAGGGCGTCGCCGAGCGCGCCGTGGTGGTGCGCCACGCGCTGCGCAATGCACTCATCCCAACCGTGACGGCCGTGGGGCTCGCCTTCGGCAACTTGATGGCCGGCGCGGTGATGACCGAGACGGTCTTCGCCTGGCCCGGCATCGGACGCTACGCGGTCGACGCGGCCGGCAAGCTGGACTTTCCGGCCATCATGGGCGTGACGCTCTTCGTCGCGGTGGTCTACGTGGCCGTGAACTTCGTGGTCGACCTCGCCTACGCGTGGCTCGATCCGCGGATTCGCTTCGGGTAGCCGATGTTTAGGACCCTCCGCCGCAGCCACGCCGCCCTGTTCGGTCTCCTGGTCGTACTGGGCTGGGTGGCGGCTGCGGT
>CBRGMJ010000336.1:0-2975 GCA_967797525.1 uncultured bacterium
GTCAGCGTGTGGCCGATGTAGACGCCGCGGCGGACGATCTCCTCCGCGACCGCCTGATCGTATCCCGCCTGGTTCCGCCCGCTCAGAAACGTGCAGTGCTCGATGCAGTCGACGCCGGCCATCACGGACGATCGGATCGTTTCGATCAGATTCGCGTGGACGGTGATGTGGGTCTCGTGGCCGCGGGCCTCGGCGACGGCGGCCGCGATCTCCGGCTGGCTGTAGGCGGGGATCCACCCGTGCGTGCGAGGCGTGCCGCCGCCGTTCGTCACTAGCTTGAGAAAGTCGGCGCCCATCCGCCAGTGGCGGCGGGCGACGCGCCGAATATCGTCTGCCGTGTCGGCCTCACCGCCCAAGTAGTGCATGTGCCCGCCGGTGATCGTGATCGGCGGACCCGCCGCGAGAATGCGAGGGCCGATCGCAACCCCCTCCGCGATCGCATCCCGCAGATCCATCGCGATGCGCCCGCGGGTGCCCACGTCGCGGACGGTCGTGACGCCCGAACGCAGGGCCGCGCGCGCATGCTTCGCCGCGACCAGCAACAGTTGGGCGTCGTCACGGCCCTTCGTGAAGACGTCGGCGGCGCGACCGTCACCTGGCCAGATCAGGTGGACGTGCGGGTCGATCAACCCCGGCAGGATCGTGGCGTCCCGGTAGTCGCGGGTGAGCGCCTCGCTTTCTGGAGGGATGACCACCGACCCACGCGGGCCCGCGGTGACGATGCGGTCGCCCTCCAACACGACGACGCCGTTTCGCACTGGCGCTCTGGTGGTGCCGTCCCACAGCATCGCGCCCGAGAATACGACCCAACGCTTGCTCGACATGTGCTCCTCCCGACGATCGCCGCCGCACAGCATCCCCAAGGAGAGAGGATGACCCCGCGCAGAAGAGACCAGAGTAGACCTCTATGGGATTCGATACCGACAGCGCCAACCCCGCGGTCGCGGTACCCGTAGCGAAGCCCGCGTCATCCGCGGCCCCGTTGATCGCGGCGTCGGGCGCGCTCGGGTGGTTGATGTTCGCGCACTTTGCCAACGACGTGTACGTTAACTTCCTCAACGCGCTGCTTCCACTCCTGGCCGACGCCCACCACTTCAGCCTGGCGCAAGCCGGCCTGCTGGTGTCGATCTCCACGATCACCGGATCGATCTTGCAACCCGTGTTCGGGTACGTCGCCGACGGTGCGCGCCTCCGCGCGGTCGCCGTGGTGGGGCTCGCCAGCACGGTGCTGGGATCCTCGCTGCTCGGCGTGGCGCCATCGTACCCGGCACTCGCGTTTCTCAGCCTGCTCTATGGTTTCGGCATCGCCGCGTTTCATCCACAGTCGGCCGGGCTGGTGCACCAGCTGTCGGGCGAGCGTAAGGGCACTCGGTTCGCGACGTACATCATGGCCGGTCAGACCGGACAAGCCCTGAGCCCCCTCATCGCCGCGTATATCGCGGTGCGCGCCGGGCTGCCGTGGGTGGCCGTGACCGCGGTCCCCGGGTTGATCGTGGCCCTCATCCTGCTGCGGGTCGTCCCATGGCACCTGCGCACGCCGCAGCGAGCGAGCGCGTCGGGAAGCCCGGAGAGCCTGCGGTCCGCCCTGCGTCAGAACCTCCGCGGGTTGATCCGGCTGATGGGCCTCGTCTTGTCGCGTTCGTTGGTCGTGCAGTCCATGCTGGCGCTGCTGCCGTTCCTGTATCGGGCACGCGGCGCACCTGCGACCACGGGCGCGGCGGCGATCACGGCCATGGTCTTTGCCGGGGCCCTGGGCGGCATGGCGGCGGGGTATCTCTCTGATCGCTATGGCCGGCGGCCCGTGTTGTTCGTCTCGTTCCTCATCGCCACGCCGCTCTTCCTAGGAGGGATTCTCAGCACCGGGCCGGTGTCGATCGTCCTGCTGGCGTTGGGGGGCGGCGCCCTGTTCGGTTCGTCCTCGCTTGTGACCGTGGAGGCGCAGAGCCTGCTCCCCACCCACGCGAGCACGGCCGCAGGGCTGATGATGGGTCTGGGGATGGGCATGGGAGGTCTGATGGTCGGGACGGTGGGTGCGCTGGCTGAGGTGTTTGGGATTGTCCCGGTCTTGACAGTGGTGAGCCTGTTGCCGGTGCCGGGAAGCCTCCTCACGTTGACGCTCACGCATGAAGGACGCCGGCGGCCGCGGTCGTGATCGCGAGCTGACCGTGTGGGATCACGCTCTCCGGTGGGTGCCTCCGGCGATTCGACCGAGCGTCAAGGCCGACCTCACAGCGGCAATCCTCTTCGGGGTCTTCGCCGGCCTCACTATCCCGTTTGTGCCCGTCATGGGGCGACGCCTCGGTGCGCCGGGCGCAGGGTGCACGATCGCCCGCGGACGGTGAACGGCGAATCCAGCGCTGAATCGTTTCGCGGTGTCGCGGCGCGCTTACAAGCCAACGATGCCCGAGGGCCAATAGACCTCGAGCAGACGTCCCAAGACTTCGAAGAATCCGATGACGGCGGCAATGTACAAGAAGGCAGGAGCCGGCCGCATCCGCGCCGGGCCCAGGGCAAAGAGGATGACGAAGGCGGCGGCCGCGACGTGAAACCCCACCAGCCAGATGAACAAGAGAAATCCGCCGACCGCAGCAAACCAGACTAGCCCCTTTCGGAACAACTCGGGCCGCGCGTCATCGTCGAGAATCAGGGGCGATTGTCCGCGCGCCGTCTTGACGAACTGGACCGTCGAAAACGCGAGCCCCAACCCCGCGGCGAGGGCAGGGAGCAGTCGGGCGCCGGGCTCGTACCCCCGCATCACGATCAGCGCCCCACCACAAGCCAGCATGATGAGGGCGCCCACCGCAAGATCCTCCGGGAGACGGACTCCTGCGGTCTGTCCCTGCTCGGGAGGCTCGCGGCGCGATCGGAGTCGCCGGACGAGCCCAACGGCGAACGGCGCCAACAGCACCAGGCCGATGAGCATCACGCCGGGACGCGACAGCCACGCCCATTCGTAGAGGTTGTATGTGATCACA
>CBRGMJ010000337.1:0-2971 GCA_967797525.1 uncultured bacterium
GTGGTCGCCAGCGCCCGGACCTCGTTCAAGGTGACGTCCTGATGATATCGGATGCCACCCTTGGTCGGACCCAGGATCACACTGTGGTGGACGCGGTAGCCTGTAAACACGCGGACGGTCCCATCGTCCATGTTGACCGGGAACCGGACGGTGAGCTCGCGCTGCGGGGTCCGGAGAAAATCGTCGATACCCCGCTTCAGCGATAGACGGCGGGCGACCCGCGCGAACTGCCGCAACGCCATCTCCCAGGGATCATTCCTGACGGCCTGCGTCATCGTGGCCCGGTATTCGACGCGGCGTGGTGAGTTCCGTCCGCCCGTACAGGTGTTGCCGCCGTCCCGTTCAACACGATAGAATGGCGGCGGACGCCGCGCGTCCACTGGACGCCGCGCGTCCATTGGACGCGGAGCCACTGAGGGGGATCGCATGGCAGACGAGGCCGGAGAACAGTCGCGGGACGACAAGATTGCCGCGCTAAAGGCAAAGGCTGAGGCCATGAAGGCCGCTCGGGCCGCGGCTCAGACCGGCGGCGCGGGCGGCACGACCCAGGCCGCGGCCAAACTCGCCGCCAAACCCGCCGCGCCGTCGAACGCCCTCGAGGTTCCCGTGTCATCGTTGAACCCCGGCGGCCGGCCCGGCACCCCACCGAAGGCCCCCGCCGTCACCGCCCACGGGACCATCAACAGCAGCGTCGAGATCCGTGGCGAGGCCACAGAAGAAGAGAATATCAAGAAGCTTCTCGGCGGGCTGGGCGCCTATCAAAACCCGGTCCGCGGCAACGCGTGGCAGGTCGACTACCGATACTACGCCGAGGCCCGCCGGCGGCTCGAAGCTGCCGGCTACAAGGTCGCGGAGAAGGACTATCTGAATCGGCCCATCAAAGACTGGAGTCCCACCTCGCGCGGCTGGACGCGCACCCAGTCCTGATCGCCGCACACCGACCGGTTGGCTACCGATCCGAGGACCGCTTGCCGCCCCAACGGGCCACGATCTCATCGTCATACTTGTCGGCCGTGCCCAAGACCGCCATCACCGATGCCTTCAGCTCGTTTTTGTCACAGGTCGAGCCGACGATGTTTTGTTCGAAGGTGATCGCGCCCTCTTTATCGAGCCCAAACGCGCCAAAGCGCATGTCGTAGTTTTCGCGCAGCAGGTACTCGAGCATCTCAGGCGTCCGCTCGGCCCCGCTGACGACGTAGGCGCGGCAGTTGATGACCGTCTCTTTGTCGCCCCATGGAAGAATGAAGAGCTGGACCACGGCCGATCCCATCATCAGATAGTGGGCGGGCATGTCGTCGCGCGAGCCGGCCATCTCACCGAACAGATCCTTCATGTACTGACCGATCTTCTCGAAGTGCGCCTTCTGCGTGTCGTTCTTGAACTCCACGTCTAGGCTCCTCCCTCGGTGGTGCGCTGGATACGGACCATCCCGTTCTTACAGGTGATCAGCAGCGACGCCGGCTTCGCGATCGTCGCAGCCGGTACGTAGGGCATGAGGAGCGGCCCCAGCGATTCGTCCATCACGCGCTCCCAGTCGCGCTGGTTGGCCGACGCGCCGTGGCGCTCGAGCAGCCACCGGACGAAACTTTCGTCCCATTTGAGGTTCACGCCGTGTTTACGATAGCGTTCGGAGAGGTCGGCGAGCAGGGAGTCTTCGATCCACCGCCGGCGCGTGGCATCCGTTTGCAGCACGGAGGTACACACCAGATCGACCTGCGCCGCCAGCGCTTCACCCACGCCGCCGGCGACGTCAACGTGCGCGGGCCGCGCGGGCGCCGCATCGGCGCGCTGAAACCCGATTGGGTGGCTCGCGTGGACCGCCACACCGGCCGTCATCAACACGACCGTGTCCGAAAGATACAACCTCCGCCCACGGCTATCGGTGAGGGCGCCCTCGGCAATGGCCTGGGTCACGACCTCACGCACCTGCGGGTGACACGCGTCGATGTGTTCAAACCGGAGCACCGACCAGGGCGCCTGTGCCAAGCGGTGCAATGGCACCGCGTCCTCGTAGCCGACGTACCCGGGCGGCGCACCGATCAGCATCGTCACGTCGGCCGGATGGACGCACCGGCTCAGGTCCATGACGACCTCGCGGGTGGCCGCTCCGAAGAGCGCCTCCGCGACGACATGGGAGAGCATCTCGCTCTGCGATGCCGCGTCGCCCGCAAGTAACACGACGGCGTTTGGCCGGGCGGGGCGCACGTCCATCCCGCGCATCGTGACCTGCAGCCGGTTCACCAGCATCTGGATGTCGTCTTCGCCGAGCAGCGCGCGCTCGGTGAGACGGTCGCTGAGCGTCTTCAGCCGATCGTCCAGAGCGAGCGGCATGCCGATCATACGCTCGGCCACCATCCGGGCGGTGGTCTCATCGACGCTGGTCTTCCCGTCGGTCACGGCGTTGGCCAGGCATTGCTCCACCAGATCGACCGCCTTGTCGGGGAAGTACCGGTTGCGCAGATACTGCTGGGCAAAATCCACCAGCCAGCGCAGGACATCGTCGTCCACCGACACACCGCGAAGACGTGAGAGCAGGTCGCGGTGTGTCTGGATCACCTCGAACGTTTGGTCCGGCGTCAACTCCTGGACCCGGACCGGCTGGAAGCGCCGCTCGAGCGCGGCGTCGGGCTCGATAAATCGCCGGTATTCGTCGTCGGTCGTCGCCGCGATGCACGCCAGGTCACCCCGCGCCAGCGCCGGCTTCAACTGGCTGGCGATGTCGTCGGAGCCCGGCCGCCCGCCTGCCCCGATGACCGAGTGCACCTCGTCAATAAACAGGATGACGCCGTCCTGGCTGGCCTCGGCCAGGATGCCCTTCATCCGAGTCTGCAGCTCGCCGACGACGCCTGCGCCGGCCACCAGCAGCGACGGCAGCAGGGCGAGCACGCGCGCGCCCACAAGCGGCGCCGGCACCTCCCCGCGCACGACGCGCTGCGCCAGTCCCTCGACGATGGCGGTCTTCCCGACACCC
>CBRGMJ010000338.1:0-2971 GCA_967797525.1 uncultured bacterium
AGGGCCTCGCGAATCGCCACAAAGTTGCCGAGGTGGCGATGCATCTCCTCGCCCACAGGAGGCTTCATCAGCGCGTTGTGGACCCAGTAGCGGGCGAACGGGCGCCTGCCGGTGTAGGCCTCCGATTGCGCGATCTCGTTCTCGTGATGCGGGAACCGGACGTCGTCGCCGCCGCCGTGGAGATCGAGCTGCTCGCCGAGAAACTGCATCGACATCGCCGAGCACTCGATGTGCCATCCCGGGCGGCCGGGCCCCCAGGGGCTGTCCCAGGCCGGCTCGCCCGCCTTCGAGGCCTTCCATAGGGCGAAGTCCATCGGGTGTTCCTTGCGCTCGTCGACCTCGACGCGCGCGCCGGCCTGCATCTGGTCGAGCGTGCGGCCGGACAACTGACCGTAGTGGGAAAATGACAGTACGCGAAAATACACGTCGCCATCGATGACGTAGGCGTGGCCTTTCGCAATGAGCGCCGTGATGATGTCTTGCATCTTGGGGATCACGTCGGTCGCCCGCGGGTAGTGGTGGGCCCGTTCGATATGGAGGGCGTCCATCTCGCGCAAGAACCGGTCGATGTACTCCTGCGAGATCTCAAAGATGGTGCGCTGCTCTTGACGCGCCCGATCCACGATCCGGTCTTCAATATCGGTAAAGTTCTGGACATGGCGCACACGATAGCCCTTGTATTCCAGATATCGTCGAATCACGTCGAAGATCGTGTACGAGAGTGCGTGGCCCACGTGCGCCGGCCCATACAGATTCGGTCCGCACACGTACATGCGGACCTCCCGGGGCGCAAGCGTCTCAAAGGGGTCTTTTCGCTTTGTCAGGGAGTTGTACAGCACCAGACCCATCAGTGAGACCTCATCCGGGGCGCGCGATGAGCAGAGTGTCAAGTTCGGCGCACAGCTCCCAGCGCCGACGAATCCGGAGCGTCCTCGGATCCATCACGCGGACGTAGCGCAGGTCAAAGGCGCCCCGATCGGTGACGACACGGTGATAGATCGCATCATGCTCGCGCCGAGTGGCGGCGACCCGGGTGATCAGGTGGAACTGCCGGTCGAGCCAGAACCCCACGAGACGCGGTCGGAAGGCCTGCGGGCGGTCGACCTCCATCACGATCTGATCCGATCGTTCGACCCGCTCCAAAAACAGCAGATCGGTCTGCGGCTGAGACCGGACTCTGCTGGGTTCGCGCCGTCCACGTGTCTTCCGCCGCATGCGTTATTCCATCCGTTCGAGGAGCGCGATCGCGTGCGCCGCGATCCCGTCGCCCCGTCCGATGGCGCCCAGGCCTTCAGCGGTCGTGGCCTTGATCCCCACCTGACCAGGCATCGCCCCCAAGGCCGCGGCGATCCGCTCGCGCATGGCGTCGACGTGGGGCGCGAGCCGCGGCGCCTCGGCGGTGACCACGGCATCGACGTTCGCGATCGCCCACCCCGACGCGCGCAGGCGCGCGGCCACCGACTCGAGCAACCCGATGCTGTCTGCACCGCGATAGGTCGGGTCATCGGGTGGGAAGTGCCGGCCGATATCGGCCAGCCCGGCGGCGCCCAACAACGCGTCCATGATCGCGTGCACGAGCACGTCTGCGTCTGAGTGCCCCGCCAGCCCTCGCGGCGAGGGGATCTGCACACCGCCGAGCACCAGCGGCCGGTCGGGGGCCAGCCGGTGCACGTCGTAGCCGACCCCCACACGCGCGGCGAGACCGGGGAGCCGTTCGAACTGCCGGCGCGCCATCTCGTAGTCAGACGGCGTCGTGACCTTGACGTTCGCCCCGTCACCCGGCACGACCACCACGGAGCGCCCGAGATGCTCGACGAGTCCCGCGTCATCGGTGATCGCGGCCTCGAGAGGCACGCGGTCGTGGGCGTCACGCAGCAGGTCTGCGCGAAACGCCTGCGGCGTTTGCACCAGGTAGAGATTGTCGCGGGGGATCGTGCGGGACACGCGGTCGTCCTGCACTTCCTTCACCGTGTCGGAGACAGGCAGCCCCGCGGTGGCGGCGCCATGTGTCACGGCGGCGGCAAGCACCCGTTCGATCAGCGCAGGCGTGACGAAAGGGCGGACGCCGTCATGCACGACGACCCACTGCGCATCCCGCAGCGCGCTGAGCCCGGCGGCGACGGATGCCCGCCGCGTCCGGCCACCCGCCACCACGGCCGTGACCTTAGGCGGGGCCAGATGAGTCACCGCATCCCTGTACGCGGCGCCCGCGACCACCACGACCCCGTCGATGCGGTCGGACGCCTGGAAGGCGGCCAGCGCCCGCTCGAGCACGGTCTTGCGGCCGAGCGGAAGCAGCGGCTTGGGAACTGGACCCGGCAGCCTGGTCCCGTCACCGGCCGCCACTACGATAGCGCCGACACTCATCGTTTTTGGACGGTCGAGGGTCCGGTGGACTCGGTGGACTTCGGCCGTGCGAAGATCATGCGGCCGGCCGACGTCTGCAAGACGCTGGTCACAACAACGTCGGAGGTCTCGCCGATCAGTCGCTTGCCGCCTTCGACGACGATCATCGTGCCGTCTTCCATGTAGGCCACGCCCTGACCGGCCTCCTTGCCGTCGCGGATCACCTGCACGGAGAGTTCTTCGCCCGGCAGGACCGTCGGTCGCAGGGCCTGCGCCAGCTCATTCACGTTGAGGACGCGGACGCCCTGAAGTTCGGCGACCTTGCTGAGGTTGAAGTCGTTGGTGACCACCCAGGCGTCCAGTGTTTTCGCCAGCGTCACCAGTTGACCGTCGACGTCAGCGCCGGGCGCCGCGTGATCATCGACGATGCGCACGGCGTCGAGCTCGCGGCGGAGCCGGTTGAGGATATCCAGACCGCGGCGTCCCCGGTTTCGCCGGAGCAGATCGGACGAGTCGGCGATCCGTTGGAGCTCGGCCAGCACCGATCGCGGCACGAGCAGGGGCGCCTCTAGAAATCCGCTCAGCACGACGTCGACGATGCGGCCGTCGATGATCACGCTGGTGT
>CBRGMJ010000339.1:0-2960 GCA_967797525.1 uncultured bacterium
GGTGGCCGGGGCGCTGGCGGCCGGCGCGGCGTACGTTCACCTATGCTGGGAGGCGCGATCCCACCAGCCGGCAGAGTTTCTCACGTCCGACCTGTTGGCGCGCATCCGGCATCACCGGCTCGGCGTGATCCTCTGGCATGAAGAGCGGCCGGACGTGATCCGAGCGCTTCGCGGGCTCGACGTCGACGGGATCTGCACCAACCGCCCTGACCTGCTGCGCACCATCCTGAACGATTCCACCACGCGCGGCTGATTCACTCGAGGAGGAACGTCATGACCACCGATAGCGTGCATCGCTCCATCGACGCGCACCGCGAAGAGTCTCTGGGGATCTTGAGGACGCTGATTCGCCAGCCGAGCATCAGCGCCCAGAACACCGGGGTCAAAGAGTGCGCGCAGTTGCTCAGCGGGATCATGCGCGATCTTGGGGTTCCGGCGGAGGTCATTCAGACCCCGACGCAGCCGGTGGTGCTGGGCGAACTGCGGCGTGACCCCAAGGTCTACACGCTCTTGTTGTACGGACACTACGACGTGCAGCCACCCGAGCCGCTCGATCTCTGGGAGAGCCCCCCGTTTGAGCCCACGATCCGAGACGGCCGGCTCTACGGCCGCGGGACGGGGGACAATAAGGGCCAGCTGATCACCCACGTGCTCGCCGCGAAGGCGTGGATGGAAGCGGCGGGCGGCCCGCCGATCAACCTCAAGTTCATCTTCGAAGGGGAAGAGGAATCGGGATCGCCGGGTCTTGCGGGGTTCGTGCAGGCCCACCGCGAGCGCCTAGCGGCCGACCTCGTCTACATCTCAGACGGCGGGTTGCACCCGTCGGGCGCGCCGGTGATCTCACTGGGCAATCGCGGCATCCTGGGCATCACGCTGGCCGCGCAGGGCGCCGATCGCGACAATCACTCCGGCAACAAGGGCGGGGTGGCCCCGAATCCAGTGTGGATGCTGACGCACCTGCTCGGGACCATGGTCGATCGATCCGGTCGCGTCTTGATCGAGGGGTTCTATGATGACGTCCGACCGGTCGGGGCCGTGGAACAGACGTACTTGGCGAAGATGGACTTCGATTCGAAAGCCTTCGCGGCAACGATGGGGCTGCCCGATATCCCCATGGACGGCGCCAGCTACTGGCGCCGCATCATGCTCGAGCCCTACTTCAACATCAACGGGTTCATCAGCGGGTACGTCGGCCCGGGTTCGAAGACGATCATCCCGTCAAAAGCCGAGTGCCGGATCGATATCCGTCTCGTCGTGGACCAGCGCACGCAGGACATCTTCGAAAAGGTCAAACGGCACGTGGCCAAGGTCGACCCTCGGGTGCAGGTGCTGCCGCGTGGCTTCGGGCACATGGAGGCGAGCCGGACCCCGCCCGACCATCCCGCGGTCGGCGCCGTGGGCACAGCGATTGCCGCCTGGCGGAAGACGGACCCCGTCGTCAACCTGTGCGCGGGGGGCAGCCTCCCCAACGCGGTCTGGCCGAATGTCCTGGGCGTGGCGCACATCGGGGTGCCGTACGCCAATGCCGATGAGAACAACCACAGCCCGAACGAGAACATGTCGTTGGAGCGCTACTACGACGGTATCCACGTGAGCGCCCAGGTGTTTCAATCCCTAGCCGATGCCGACGGCCGGGGAGCCCTTCCACACCGGCCGCGCGTCTGACGCCGCAACCGGCTTCAGCCCGCGATCACGGTTGCTCCTGCCAGGCCGCGACCCAGGCGACGACCTGCGCGTCGACGGGTAGCTTCAGCCCGGGTGTACCCATGACTGCCGGATCATACCTAATGACGACCGCGCCAGAGGCATTGCGAAAACTCAGATCCGGATCGCCGGTCAAGACGGCCCCAATGACATCCACGCGCGCCCCGTCATCAATAGCGATCGTCTTTGTCGCGTACACGAGGCCGTGAACGCGGAGGTTTGCGCGCTCAGTGACAACCATCGTACTATTGTCGAGGGCCACGAGACCCGGCAGCGTTCGCGTGAGCGGCGAGTGTGTGATCTCCAACGTCGAGCCTGGGCTAAGATACACGGCGCCCTCGACGATGATTGTTCCCTCAGCGATGTGCAGTTGCTGATGCTGGCTGAGAAGCAGGGCACCCTGCAAGTAAATAGCGCCCCGCAACTTCGGAGGCGCGGTCAGCGCGGCCGCGTAAGCCTGAATCTGCTCGAATTCCACCGCCGAGTACAGACTGTCCTGTTTTTGTGCGAGATCGGCAGTGCCCGCGTGCTTGCCCGCCGACGAGTTAATCGAGGCGTTGGCCGGGTTCAGGACGGCGAGCGCGCGAAAGTAGGCACGGTCAACCTCGGGTAGCGGGGGCAGTTGCGCTATTCGCGCCACCGTGCCATCAACAAAGAGGCCCACCGCGCGGAGTTGCTCGACATCCACGCGAACGCGGGTTCGTCCGACCGTCAACTCGGCGTCGCGGGCCAGCAGAACGCGTAGTGGACCGGGACGCGCCGACGAGCCGCCGATCTGACTTGAGGGCAGGTGAGCAGGTCCAGGCGCGGTCTCGATCGGCACCGACGGATCATTCACGAGGACGTCACTGCGGGTGAACCAGACTTCGCGGCCGGCGGCGATGTGGACCCAGGGACGATCTCCGAACCCGGAGCCATACGGGACAATGAACGTGCTGGTCGGCGGCGATTGAATCTGCACAATACCAGGCGCATACAAGGCAGCTAGCAGTGCCGGGGACGCCAGGTAGACGCGTGCCCGGAGGCGCCGCGAGGTGCCGCCCACCTCACCGGTGCTCGTGATCAACAGCGCGCCGCCCGGCTCATCGCTGATCGCCACGGTGAACCGCCCATCGCCGAACCCGGTCGAGACCGCTTCGGAGTATTCCGTCGGTCGCCACCAGCGCCCGGCGGTCGAGATCTCAGGTGTTGTGCCCTCCAAGACTGCCAGCGCGCGGTGGACTCCGGCCTCGGCCAGCAGCATGGCCGCCGCCGCC
>CBRGMJ010000340.1:0-2933 GCA_967797525.1 uncultured bacterium
GGCGTCGGATGCCCCTGCAGCCGGCTGCCGAACCTGCGAAAGGTCAGCAGTTCGGCGTCGGTGATCACGCCGGCAGCCTTGTACACGGCGTAGAGGAGCGGTGAGGCGTGTCCTTTTGAAAAGATGAGGTGATCATTGTCGGGGTGCTCGGGATGTCCAAAGTCGTAGCGGAGATACCTGGTCATCAGCACGGCCAGCAGATCCGCCGCCGACAGCGATGATGTCGGGTGTCCGGATCCTGCCGCCGTGCTCGCGCGGATGCTGTCGACCCGGATCTGCTGAGCCAGCCTGTGAAGCTCTTCTGTCTGATTTGTGGCGTTCACGCCCATCTGTCTGGTCATGGTCAGCTGGCCGGGCTCATGCGAAACTCCTTCAACATGCAACATGACGGCTGTGTGCGTGCTGGAACCATCGGAGATTTCGATGCGAGTTCCTGCCGGCCCTCCCAGGGCAGGGGCGCGCGTTGTACTGGAGGGGCGGGTGTCGAGGCAGCGAAGAGGTCGCGTATGAAGGGTATTCGCGTGCACGCGCCGGGCGGCCCGGAGGCTCTACGCCACGAGGACCTGCCGGATCCGCAGCCGGGATCCGGTCAGGCGCTGGTCCGCCTCGAGGCTATCGGCGTCAATTTCATCGATATCTATCAGCGCAGCGGGGCGTATCCGCGCAGCTATCCGTTCATCCCGGGCATGGAAGGCGCGGGCGTCGTCACCGCCGTCGCGCCGGGAGTCACCGGCATCGCGGTCGGCGACCGGGTGGCCTACTCGGGTGTCATGGGGTCGTACGCGGAGCGCGTCGCCGCGCCGGTGCAGCAACTGCTCCTATTGCCGCCTGGGATCGATGCCCCGACGGCCGCTGCGGTGTTATTGCAGGGCACGACCGCGCACTACCTCGTGTACTCGACCTATGCGCTGAAGGCGGGGGAGTGGACGCTCGTGCACGCGGCCGCCGGCGGTGTCGGGCTGCTGTTGGTGCAAATGGCGCGCAAGATCGGCGCGCACGTCATTGCCACCGTGGGGACCGACGAGAAAGCGCGTCTGGCCCGTCAGGCCGGCGCGGAGCACGTGATCGTCTACACCAAGGAGGACTTCGAGACCGAGACAAGGCGCATCGCCCCGACCGGGGTGCACGTCGTCTATGACTCGGTGGGCAAGGACACGTTCGACAAGAGCGTGAACGTGCTCGCGCCGCGCGGCTACATGGTGCTGTACGGTCAGTCGAGCGGCCCGGTGCCGCCGGTCGATCCGCAGACGCTGAACGGCAAGGGATCGCTCTTCCTGACCCGGCCCACGACCGGCCACTACATGGCGACGCCCGAAGAACGGCGTTGGCGCACAGGCGACCTTTTCAAGTGGATTCAATCAGGCGAGTTGGACGTCCGTATCGGGCACCGCTACCCGCTGGCCGCGGCCGCCGAGGCGCACCGCGCGCTGGAGGGCCGCCTGACGACGGGCAAGGTGCTGCTGATCCCTTAGGGGCGCACCCGGCGCCAGCCGCGGAGGAACGCCAGCCCGGCCAGCAGCAACACGACGACCGACGCCGCGTAGGCCCACAAGGGACTCGCGACGCCCGGCAACGGTGGCCCCGCCGCGACGAACGCGCCCAGACGGTCGGTCATCGCGAAGATCTGCATACTCTCCGGCACCGCTGTCGCGGACAGGGGAGTCCAGGTCGGCCCATCGAAACGCAGCAAGCTCTCCGAGTGGCGCGCGTATCGGAGCACAACCGTCATCGGCAGGCGAAGGGCGGCGGGCACGCCGCTGCCCCCGTAGACAGCATCGATGCGATAGGCGTTGCCGTCGTACCGTGAACCGGCGGGCGCGGGCGCGAGTGATTCCGCATCGAGCGGCGTCAACGTGACACGCACTGCCGTCTCGCCGTCGCGAGGCGCGACGGCGCCTTGCCGGAAGACCGCGATCACCTGTCCGTCGCCCGTCGCGAACGAACTCGGCTCGGACGCGTTTGCGCGGAACGCGATCGAGCCGGTCCACGGCTTTGGCGGTTCGTTGCCGGCCGCCAGGTTCGCGGGGGGCTTCACCCACCGGTAGGGGGCGATCGGCGCCATGCCTTCGTAGAGAATGCGGACCGGCACAGGACGTACGACGACCCAGACCGATGCCAGATAACAGGCAACAGCCGCGAATCCCCACAGGAGCCACACACGGCGGGCGGTGTTCATCCAGGTTTTGACGGCGATAATACCCGGTGTTACGATACCATAGGATTGCAGCATTGGCCGGAGGACTCATGGCCACAATCAAGGTCGCAAAGGTCTCAGATATCCCTGTCGGAAGCGCGAAGGGCGTGACGACCGGTGGTGTCACCGTGGCGGTCTTTCACCGGGCCGAGGGCTGGTTCGCGATCGAAGGGCGATGTACGCACAAGGGCGGGCCCCTGGCGGAGGGCGAGGTCCAGGGCACGACCGTGACCTGTCCCTGGCACGGCGGGCAGTACGATATCCGGACAGGCAGCCTGATTGGTGGGCCGCCTCCGCGCCCGGTCCGGGCGTTTCCCGTCGTGATCGAGGGAGAGGACGTCGCGTTGGACGTGTCGTAGGTTCCCAACGGAGCACACGATCCCGAGGAGGCAGTGATGGCTTCGCAAACGCCGCAGCCGCTCACCCCGTCCATGGTTGCACCAGTCGAGAAGGCTATCGACATCCTAGGCGAGCTACCCGGGGGCAACGTCCTCCTGTCAAAGGTCGAATACCTGCTGAACTGGGGCCGCGCCTCGAGCCTCTGGCCGCTGACGTTCGGGTTGGCATGCTGCGCCATCGAAATGATGGCCGCGTTCGCCGGGCGCTTCGACCTCGACCGGATCGGCGTGATCCCACGGGCGACGCCCCGCCAAGCCGACCTGATGATCGTCGCGGGTCGGTGCACGATCAAGATGGCCCCAATCGTACGGCGGCTGTGGGAACAGATGCCCGAACCGAA
>CBRGMJ010000341.1:0-2932 GCA_967797525.1 uncultured bacterium
CCGCGCTCCGTGCGCCTTCATCTCGTGTCCGACCTCGCGGGTCGCACCCGGCCCGTACTTGACGCTCGAAGTGTCCATCGCAAAGATCGTCTCGTACGTCATCGCCTGCCCCCAACTTGTCGCGACCGAAAGGGAGGATTCTCAAAGGCCCGCTCGAACATCGCCACTAGTCGCAGCGGCGAGGAGCGCCGATGACAGAGCGGCTGTGGGAAATCTACGAACAATGCTGTCAGGTCGAGATGCGAAGTCTCGACGAGTTCGTCCGCCGTCTCAAGGCGGGGGAGTTCGGCGAGTTCTCTCGCGACGACATCGTCGCGTTCCTCCGCGAGATCGAAGCCAGCATGGTCGAAAACATCCACACCAAAGCGATGGAACATCACCGGTACGCCGAAATGGAAGACCAGGTCAGCGAGGAGTGGCATCAGTACTTCGACGGTCTGGTCGAGGAATTCGAGCGCGCCTGACCCCCGCTCACAGCAGGAACTTCCCGTTCCGGTAGATCACTTCTCCGTCTGCCCGCACTTCGGTGTCCTGCCGCAGATCACAGATCATGTCCCAGTGCAGGCCTGACGTGTTGGCCGACCCGGTTTCAGGATAGCCCGCCCCAAGAGCCATGTGCATCGTCCCGCCGATCTTCTCGTCGAAGAGGATGTTGCGCGTGAAGCGCTGGATGCCGTAGTTCAACCCGAACGCAAATTCGCCCAAGACGCGGGAGCCCGCGTCCAGGTTGAGCATCGCGGTGAGATACTCCAGGCCCTTGTCGGCCGTCGCATCCACGACACGCCCGTCCGCGAACCGCAACGTCACGCCCTGCACCTCCCGGCCGCTGTGGATAGCCGGGAAGGAAAACCGGACCCAGCCGCGCGTTTCCCCTTCGACCGGTCCGGTGAAGATCTCACCATCAGGGAAGTTGTGCTCGCCCGCGGCGTTGATCCACTTGCGTCCGCCGACGCGCACCGTCAGATCGACGTGCGCCCCGCGCAGGACCAGTTCGTTTCTGGTCTGCAGAGTCTTGATGACCCGGTCCTGCTCGGCCCGCACACGCTGCCACGACGCGATGGGATCAGGGTGGTCGAGCAGCCCGGCACCGAAGACAAAGTCCTCATACTCCGACAGGGACATGTCTGCTTCCTGCGCGTCAGCGAGCGACGGATACTGCGTACCCACCCACCGCAGTTCTCCGCGTGAGGCTCGCTCGAGGTAGCGCCGTTGGAGTTCGCGCGTGGCCTCGCGCCGCATCGCCTGGCGCTTGGGATCAACCCCCGACAATCCGCGCGTGTTCCACGCGCCCCAGATGCCGAGATCGCCGTCAAGCACGTCGTATTCATGGGGCAGCAGCGGTGAGATGAACCGCAGTTGCTCGTCGCTCGCGTTCTTGTAGAACACCTCGTCGATTTCATCGATCGTGACACGTGTGTACGCGTGCGCGCCAGCGGCCAGCGCCTCACGATACCCGGCGATGATCAGCGGAGCCGCGAACGCCGGTCCGGCGATCCGGATGAGCTTGCCCGGTTTGACGCCGATCGAGTAGTGCACGAGCACCTGTGCGAGGCGCGAAATGCGCGGATCTTTCACTGCGTAACCTCCGAAGAAACCGTGAACCCTTTCAACGAGTCTACGGCGCTATCGAGTACAGCGCGGACCGCCGATCCTCGTAGAGGAGCTTCCACTGCGGACATGGGTCCATGGAATAGGTAGACGTCGTGAGATTTTCGGGTAGGGCCTCGGGGTCTACCGCACGCGACGGCCGCCGCAGGCCCGCAGGAATGGGCACCGCCAGCACGACATGTGTGATGCCGTATGTGCTCGCAAGTGCCCGCCCCTTTTCACATCGGGCGTCAGGATTCGCGCCGTAGAATTCACTGGCGAGGTTGATCCTCTTGTGCCATTCGAGCACGGCGGCATCGTTGTAAGGGACGAATCGATAGTCAACGAAGACCGGGACGCCTCCGAAGAGCCGGAAGTTCCTCCACACGATGGGGACCAGGTACGTCTGGCCGGATGCCCGGTGAGATGCGACGTACCGAATCATCCCGGGGGTCTCTTCACCATCAATTCTCTGCCTAAACCGCAGCACGGTCGTCCCGATCCCTGCAACAACGAGGATGATCGACAGCGCTGCGCTGAGGGCCGCCACTATGGGCACACGCGAGGCAGCCCGGCGCTCGAGGACCTCGACCAGCGTCTCACCCGCCCGGAGCAACAACAGCGAAGATGCCAGCGGGACCAGCAAGACGGACACGCGCCATGGATACAATAGCGCCAGCGCGGTGTTCTTGGTCAACATCTGGACCAGGGCGCCGCCGGCGGCCACGGCCAGACCGATCGCCAGCACCCAAAACAGCCGTGTCCGCCGTAACGCGTACAGGCCGGCCAGCACGACTGCCAGCTTCAGATACGCCGCAAAGCCAAGCCACGTCGACGGGACCGCATGACGCGCGAGCCGGTCGTTCACGAGGAGGTCCCGTGCCTGTGTCCAGAGTGCCGGATCCGTCGGACGGAAGGCCAGGTACCCGTAGATAAGCACGGGAACGACGCAGACGAATGCCACGAGCCCCACACGCGCAGCTTTCCAGATTCCTCCGCCATCGCGGAGGACGATCAGCATGTAGGAGAGGGTCAGGACGCCGGCCGTCAACGTGTACGTGGGATTGAACGCCGCCGCCAGGGGCGGCAGCGCGGCCGCCACGATCCACCGCCCTTGCAGGAAGAAGTGGATCGACAGGAGCATCAGCGCCCCGAAGGCGCCCGGCTGGAACATCTCCCAGAGAATCCGTTGAGAGGCTACCCCACTGATCAACTCCCTGGTGAGTGGGAAACCAAAGACCCTTCGGAAGACAAAGGCCACCACCGGCGCGTGTAGCGCAGTGAGCAGCGCCAGCGCGACGAGATACCGGGGGCGGGTCCGGTCGATGCCGAACAGAGTGGAAGC
>CBRGMJ010000342.1:0-2921 GCA_967797525.1 uncultured bacterium
GCCTGGAACAGCCGGTAGAGCAGGTAGCGCCCCACGGATCAGCGGGCCGGCGCCCGCGTCTTCGCGCTCAGATCGGCCAGCGTCTGCTCGGTGGTCGCGACCCGGCCAAACATCGCCGCAAACGTCACCAGGCTGCTTTCCTGAAGGTACGGGGTGACGGCGCTGCACGCGTCCTCGACGAGCAGAACGTGGAAGCCCCGGTCACCGGCGTCGCGCGCCGTCGTCGCGACGCAGCACTCGGTCGAGACACCGGCGACCACGAGCGTGGTGATCCCCAGGTTGCGCAGGGTCTGATCGATCGACGTTGAGTTGAACGCGCCCATCGACGTCTTGTTGACGACGAGCTCGCCGTCCCTTGGCGCGAGCGGCTCGACCACGGTGTTGGCCCGGCTCCCGCGTCGCACGAGGGGGCCTTCCGCCATCAGCTTCTTCAGGTCGTCATCGATCTGGCGGAGTAGTCCCAGACCGTCGCTCCGATCCGGAAGCGCGAATCCGATCGTGATGTAGATCACGGGGCGTCCGATCTGCCGAAACGCATCCAACAACCGCTTCGTGTTGGGGATCACCGCGTCACGCACGCGGCCGTAGTAATAGTGGGCCGCAGCCGCATGATGCTGGCGCAGATACGGCCCGACCCCACTGTCGGGATCCACCGAGCCGTACTGCATATCGACGACCACGAGAGCGGCTCGCTGCGGATCGAGGGTAAACTGCGGGAGTGGTAGCGGCCACTCCCGCAGCCGATCACGCCAGTCGGAGGAGAGCCCACGGGTCAGAGAATCGCGCGTCGGCTCCATCCCGGTCTCCTCCCTATTTGGTCATCCAGGCATCGTGCAGCCACGGGAAGAACCCGATGCTGTCGAACTCGAGGTCGTTCACCGTCGCCAGCTTGAGCGAGATGTTGTCCCAGTTGTACACGGCCAGCATGTAGGCCTTGTCCATGACCAACCGCTGCACCTTGGACCGGAGCTGGGCGCGCTTGACCTCGTTGACCTCAACGGCCTGCGCGTCGAGCAGCCGATCCAGTTCGGGGTCTTTCACGAACGAGAAGTTGAATCCCCCACCGCCGACGTTCCGCGAGTGGAGCAGCGCGCTGATGATTTCGGGGTCGCTGCGAGGCGCGGGGAGCGGCGAGAGCAGCGTCACGGCCTTGCGCTGGTTCTCGTTGACAGTCTGGATCGCGGTGCCGGTCGCAATGTACAACTTGACCTCGACACCGATCCCTTTGAGCTGTGCCTGCATGACTTCGGGGATCCCATGCTCCCACGATCCGATGGGGACGATGAGCCGCACCCCGCCCTTCTGGCGGATGCCGTCGGGTCCGGGCTTCCAACCAGCCTTGTCGAGCAACGCTTTGGCTTTGGCGGGATCGTATCCATAGCGATCGGCGCCCTTGTCAAAGGCATACGTGTACGGGGTCAGCAGCCCGTACGCGGGCCGGAACGCGCCGACCTTCTGGAACGGTCCAAACACGGTCTTGACGATCGCCTCACGATCGATCCCCCAACTGAGCGCCTGCCGCACCGCCAGCTCGTTGGTCGGCGCCTTCGTCACGTTGAGGGCGAAGTCAAACGGCACGCCGGGGACGAACCCCACCAGGGCCTTGTACTTCGCATCCTTCGTCAGCCGCTCGAAGTCCTGGGCGGGCGCGTTGTCGATGACTTGCGCCTCGCCGTTTTCAAGGGCGGCCACCCGCGTGCTGTCTTCGGGCAGCATCCGGAAGACGACCTTGTCGAGATACGCCGCCCCATTGTGCTTCAGGATCGACGGCGCCCAGTTGTAGTTGTCAAAGCGCTCGAGTGTGATGTGGTCGTTGGGCACCCACTCCACAAACTTAAACGGGCCGGTGCCGACGGGGTGCCGGCCGAAGTCCTGGTCGCCGTACTGCTTGACGCCCGCCGGCGACACCATCCGGTAGTAGAGGCTCGCGGCGTCAAGGAACGGCGCCCAGGGTCGCTTGAGGTGAATGCGCACGGTCTGCGCGTCGACGACTTCCGCGCGATCGTAGAACCCCACCGCGCAGCCGCCACACCGGCTGGCCAGCGCGGGGTTGTGCGTGCGATCGAAGTTGAATTTGACCGCGGCCGCATCGAACGCGGTCCCGTCGTGGAACTTCACGCCGGAGCGGAGCTTGAACGTGTAGGCCTTGCCGTCGGCCGACACGGTCCAACTCGTCGCCAGCCAGGGTTTGAACTTCTTGTCCTGTTTGTCGCGTACGACGAGCGGATCGAAGATCTGGAAGAAGACGATCTGCGACGGGCGCAAACCCGAGAGGTTGGGGTCCAATCGGTCCGGTTCATCACGCAGGGCGTAGTTGAGTGTGCCCCCCTTCGAGGGTGCCGGGGCCGCAGCGGTCCACGACACTGGCACGGCCAACAGTACAATGAGGAGTATGGTGAGCTTTCTACCCATCAAGATCCTCCCTCGACGATGAGAATGTCTTCGACATCTCAGCACACGATCTGGACGCGGCGTTCCCCCCCTCCTCTCGCGCTACGCCATGCCGATCCCCATGCTCCCGCGCGGATCTGTGCCTCCCTGTAGGGCGGCGCCCTGGAGACGCACGGCCTGATTGCATCCCATGTAGGAGGTCACCGTGATCTCATATCCCATGCGACGCAGCTCGGCCATCGTGCCCTCCGGGAACGACGGCTCCATATAGAGGCGCCCGTCTTGCTCGCTATGAAACCGTGGGGTGCCGACGGCGGTCTGGGGATCCATGCCGTGGACGAACACATTCAGGATGGTTTGAAACACGGCGCTGATGAGCCGGCTGCCGCCCGACGAGCCAATCGCCAGCACCGGCCGTCGATCCTTGAAGATGATCGTGGGACAGCCCCCACCGACGCGTTTCCTGGGCGCGATCGAGTCGTGGTGGCCGGGTTCGGGATCCTCGCCGTTCGCGCTTCAAATCCTCAAGC
>CBRGMJ010000343.1:0-2920 GCA_967797525.1 uncultured bacterium
GGTGATCCACGGCCACTGCGTCGCGTCCAACAGCCGGCGGACGGCCACCGCGTCTTCCGGGCGCGCGCCCACGCCAACGTGCAGCAGGGGGCGCTGCGCTTCGCGGAGCATCCGCAGCGCGGTGTCGCGATTGCCCGTCGCGCCAGTGGCATTCGCCCCACCGGCCACCGTCGCGGCGGTCGTCCCCGCGCGGACCTCACGTACCGCCAGGTCGCTGGACAGCGCCACGTGCACCGGTCCGGGGCGGCCGCTGCGGGCAAGATCAAATGCGGCCGCCACCTTCGCGCCCGTATCGGTTCCATCGAGCACCAGGCTCTGCTTCGTGATGGGGGCGAAGAGCCGGTCGAGCGGCAGCCGCTGGTGCGTGAATGACGGATAGAGGTCGGCCGAAATTGTCGCGGTCAGGGCCAGCACCGGCGAGCGCTCGAGATAGGCGCCGGCGAGTCCGGTGACCAGGTTGGCAGCCCCTGGGCCCAGCGTCGCCACGCAGACGCCCGGACGCCCGGTGATCTGCCCGGTGACGTCGGCCATGAACGCGGCGCTGGCCTCGTGACCCACGAGGTGAAACCGAATGCCGGCGCGACGCAGCGCGTCGATCAGGGCGACGACCTCGCCGCCCGGCAGGCCGTACGCATACTCGACCCCGGCGTCGGCAAGGACGCGCGCGATCGCCTCAGCGTTGGTCATTGCATGCATCCTCGAACACCCATGGAACACTCATGCCATCGGCATCGATCGGACCGTGCGCCGGAATGCCGCGCCGGCGATCCCCACCGCCGCGACCGTGATCAACAACAGCATCGTCGTGAGCGCCGCCGCCGCGCCCCAGTTGTTGTTGTTGATCATGTTGATGATGACGAAGGTGGCGACCAACGTCCCGGGACACACCAGGAACACCGCAATGCTGACGTTCGTGACGGCGCGGATAAACGACACCGTGAAGGCACCGACGAACGCTCGGCCCAGCAAGGGCAGGTAGACGTCCCACAACACCCGCATCCCGCTGGCACCCAGGTTCATGGCCGCCTCCTCGATCGACCGTTCGACCTGTTTGAAGGTCGCCCCGGCCGCCTGGTAGCCCAGCGGCAGGTGCCAGAACCCCAGCGCAATCGCCAGGATCCAGATCGTGCAGACGAGCTCCAGCGGCGGCGTATTGAAGGCCAGGACGTAGCCGACGCCCACGAAGACGCCCGGCAGCGCGCCTGGCAGTACGGCCAGGAAATCCGGCACCTGTCGCAGCGGGATCGGCCGCGAGGTGAGAAAGGCCGTCGCCAAACCCATCGCGCCGGTGATCAGTCCCGCGAGGATGCCGATCTCCAGACTCGTCCACAAGGTGCCGATACGGTCGGCGGCCACCCGCCAGTGATCCAGCGTCACCGTCCAGTCGCGGCCCCACGAGGCCGTAAACGCCCCGGCGATGACACCGACGTACACGAGGAGGACCATGACGCTCACGACCGCGCAGAACCCAAAGGCGCCCCACTTCAGCACGGGGTGCGTCGGCGGCCGCTCGATACGCGATCCCCGCCCGGTCACGGTCACGTACGACCGGCGGCTCACGACGTAGCGCTCGAGCAGGAAGAGCGCAAAGGTCGGCACGATCAACATCGCGACCACGAGTGCGGCGCCCTTGAGGTCGGCCATGCCTTCCAGCCGGAACCACGCCTCCGTGGCCAGCAGCGGGTACCCGCCGGCGATCACGACCGCGTTCCCGAAGTCGGCCAGCACCGAAATCGCCACGACGAGCATCGCGCCCGCGATCCCCGGCCGCGCCAGGGCCAGCGTGACCGTGCGCACCACCGTCCACTCATCCGCGCCCAGGTTACGCGCCGCATGCTCGAGGCTGGGATTCACCGACTCGAGCACGCCAATGATGATCAGCATGGCCAGCGGAAAGAAGGCGACGGTCTGCACGAGCCACAGGCCATGCCAGCCGAAGATATTGACGTTCAAACCGAGCAGCGTCCTCGTGACCAGACCCTGGCGGCCAAACATCAATATGTAGGCGAACGCGACCATGAACGGCGGCGCAAACAAGGGCAGCACCGCGAGGTTCCGAAATAGCCGCCGGCCTGGAACATCCGGTCGCGTCACGGCGAATGCGAAGAAGAGTCCGGCCAGCGTCGCCGTCAGCGTCGAGATCACCATCATGACCAGGCTGTTCTGCGCCGCCTGCACCCAGCGGCCGCTGGACGGGATTTGTACGTAGTCTCGCCACGCGGGGAAGCTCAGGACGCGAAATGTGGGGTAGAGGACGAACACGCCCAGCACCGCCGCTGCGGCCAGAAAGGCCACCGCCACGCCCGGATCCGCGGCGTGCCGGCGCAGCCGGCCCAGCGATATTACGGCCATGCGCGCCGCGGGGTCCGGAACGCGGGGGCGCGGCGTCCGTCACGGCGCGCCGCGCCACCCGACGTCATGATCGTCTTGAACCGCAAACGGCTACCGGCGAATCTCCTGCTGCCACTTCTGGCGAAGCTGGCTCTGGTTCTGGATGGCCCAGGCGCGATCGTATTTCACGAACTTGAGCTGTTCGAATGGCGTGGCGCCCATCGGCACCGGTACGTCACCCCGCACCGGGTAGCGGAAGCCATACTTCGCGTTGATATCCTGCGGGTACCGCGTCATCAGAAAGTCGACGTAGGCCTTCGCGCCGTCCGGGTTTGGCCCGCCCTTGATGATCGAGACCGCGCCGATCTCAAACGCCGTGTCCGGCGGCACGATCGTCTCGAGGGGCTGCTGGGCGGCTAGACGCGCGCCGATGCCTTCATGCGCCCACTGCATCGCGACCACCCCTTCACCCCGCGCCATCAGCGTGATGGTCCCGGGCGCCGTGGGTGTGTACTGCGACGCGTTGCCGTTCAGTGTGCGGAGAAACTGCCAGGCGCGATCCTCACCAAGACGGAAGATCTGCGCCGCG
>CBRGMJ010000344.1:0-2913 GCA_967797525.1 uncultured bacterium
CCCGCAGAAGCGGCTCGGCAGTTGGGGTGGCAGGCGGTTCCCCTTATGTCGGCGATCGAGATGAACGTCCCAGGCGCGCTCCCCCGCTGTATCCGCGTCCTGATGCTCTGGAATACGCCCAGAGCGCAGGGAGAGATCGTCCACGTGTACCTCGATGGCGCAGAAACCCTGCGCCCGGACCTCACGTCCAAGTCAGCAGGCGCCGGCGCAAAGCGCGGGTGACCCTGCCATGCCGGCCGTGGTGCGGAAGATCACGCCGCTTGCCGCACCACCCGACGCCGTGGTGCCCATCCCGGGTTCCAAGAGCCTCACCAACCGCGCACTCATCAGCGCGGCGCTCGCGCAGGGAGCGACGCGGCTGTCGAATGCATTGTTCAGCGACGATACCGTGGTGATGGTAGATTCGCTGCGACGTCTCGGGTTCGCCGTTGACGTCGACCGCGACGCCCTGCGAATGAGCGTCCACGGTCTCGGCGGCCGGATTCCCGCCGCGGCAGCCGACCTCTTCGTCGGCAATGCCGGCACGGCCGCGCGGTTCCTGACGGCGATGGTCGCGCTCGGCCGGGGCCGGTACCGCCTCGACGGGTCGGCCCGGATGCGCGAGCGCCCAATTCAGGATCTGTTGGACGCGCTGGTGGCGTTGGGCGCGACCGCGTCGTCGACGGCCGGTTCTCCACCGGTCGTCGTGGACGCCCAGGGCCTCCGCGGAGGCCGGGCAACGGTGCGTGGCGAGACCAGCAGCCAGTTTGTCTCGGCCATCCTGATGGCGGCGCCCTACGCGTCCGACAATGTCGACCTCTCGGTCGACGGGCGGCTGGTCGGCGCGCCGTACGTGGAGATGACCGTGGCGGTCATGCGCGAGTTTGGCGCCCGCATCGAGCACGAAGACCTGCGCCGGTTCCGCATCCCCGGCGGGCAGCACTATCGCGCGCGGGACTATGCGGTGGAACCCGACGCCAGCAGCGCCGCGTACTTTTTCGCGGCGGCGGCGATCACCGGCGGCCGCGTGCGCGTCTTGGGGCTGTCCGCAACGTCGCTCCAGGGCGACGCTGGGATCGTCGATCTGTTCGAACGCATGGGATGCACTGTCGAGCGCGCCGGCGCGTATCTCGAGGTTCGCGGCGGCAAGATGCTGCGGGGTCTCGACGTCGATCTCAGCGCTTTGAGCGATCAGACGATGACACTGGCCGCGGTAGCGCCGTTCGCGAGCGGGCCGACGAGGATCCGCGGCGTGGCGCACATCCGCCACCAGGAGTCTGACCGTTTAGCGGCCACCGCCGCCGAATTGCGCCGGCTGGGACAGGACGTTGAAGAGTTCGAGGACGGCCTACGGATCATCCCGAAACCCGTCCGGCCGGCGGTGGTCGAGACGTACGGCGATCACCGGATCGCGATGGCGTTTGCCATCACAGGGTTGCGCGCGCCCGGCGTGGGTATCGGCGACCCGGAGTGTGTGACGAAGACGTTCCCGGACTTCTTTCAGCGCCTCGAGGGCCTCTCGCAATCCCCGCACTAACGCCAGGCGCTTCTGGGCAGTAAACTTCCGAGGGCGCTGAACCGTTTACCCTGGTTAGGGGAGCGTGATGGTTATGGGACGGCGGGCCATGGCCTTGGCGGTAGCAATGCTGGTGGGGTTCGCGGTCCGGGTGTATGCTGCGGGACCCGCGCCGGCCACCCCAGAGCAGCAGGCGGGCGCCGCCAAACTGGTGGAAGACGTGAAAGCCGGGATCGCGCGCGATCAGCGAAGGGTACCAGCAGACGACGCCGTTCCGATTCGGCCAGTGGGGACCCGCGCACTTCAACAACCGGCAGTACACGCGGGAGAAACGGTTTCTCGATCCTGAGCGACCCTCGGCCCTGGTCTACATGCGAACGCAGGATGGCCGTAGCGTGGTCATCGGCGTGATGTTTCTTGCTCCCAAGGGGCAGGGCCCGCGGCCCGGCGGCCCCGTGACCGAGTGGCACGTCCATGACAACCTGTGCATCACCAGCACCGGCGCCGCAGACATCGCGATGGCCCCAGGACAATGTCCGCCGGGGTCAACGTTTCTCGGCGAGGCGGTCGAGATGATGCACGTGTGGATCTTCGACAACCCCGACGGGCCGTACGCGCACAGCCTGACTGTTCGGGGGATCCAAGCCGCCGTGCGCTATGCGGCGCGGCGCTAGACGGACACTTCGACCCCAACTTCGCGGAGGAACCGGTCCCAACGCAGCCGGCCCGGTGGGTGCTCCGCCATCCGCGCGTAGTTGATCGCCAGGTCGGCCATTTTTTCCACGACCCAGTTGAAGTACACTTCGCGGATCCGCGCCCGCTCAAAGTCCGGGGCGGGGTTCAGAAAGTCGATCGCGTACGGCACATTGTCCCGAATGGCGAACTCGACGGTGTTCATGTCGAACCCCAGCGTCTCGCAGATCAACCGCGCGTCGTGCACGACGCGGGCGCCGAGATCGGGCGTGAGGTGCTGGTGGTCGACGATGTAGCGTTCGGTCCAGTAGAGGCGCGGGTCCCAGCGAATCGGCATGATTTCGCGCCGGCCGATGCAGATGCAGCGGACATAGTGGTCGAACTCGATGTACTCTTGCAAGATCATGGTCTGCAGACCGGTCTCATCGTAACAGCGCCAGAGATCCTCAAGCGACTGTACTTTGAAGACCTGTTTGAAACCGCCGCCGATATTGGGTTTGAGGATCGCGGGGAACCGGATGTACTCGGCGATCTCTTCCCACGGGATCGGGTAGCGCAGATTCCGTAGCGACTCCGTCGTGATGTCCTCGATGTAGGTCTTGTTAGGCAGGAGGACTGTGCGCGGGACCGCGATGCCCAGGCGCGCCAGCAGCGCGGTCCCGAAGAACTTCTCGTCCGCCGACCACCAAAACGGATTGTTGATCACGGCCGTGCCGGTCAGGGCG
>CBRGMJ010000345.1:0-2907 GCA_967797525.1 uncultured bacterium
TGGCGACGCGCGACCCGTGGGTAGGAGCGATAACAGCGATGGCGGCGGGCGCCGCACTGGCGGCCGGGCACGCGTTTCTGACGGTAACACTGGGGTCCGAACAGGTGACCACCGGGCTGGCGCTGGCGCTGTTCGGCACAGGTCTCAGCGCCTTCGTGGGCAAGCCATTCATTGGGATCGCGAATCCCTCACCTGTTCCCGTGGTACCGATCCCCGTCATGAGCCAGATTCCCGTGATTGGCCGTGTGCTCTTCCAGCAGGACGCGCTGGTCTACGCCAGCTACGCGCTGGCGATCGTGTCGTGGTGGTGGTTGTCGCGCACGCGCCCCGGGCTGCACCTCCGGGCGTGCGGCGAGAGTCCCGAAGCGGCCGACGCCATGGGCGTGAATGTCACGGCGATGCGCTACGGCGCGGTCATCGCCGGCGGGGCGCTCGCAGGACTCGCCGGCGGGTACCTCTCGCTGGCCTACACCCCGGCCTGGACTGAAGGCATGACCGGGGGGCTCGGATGGATCGCGATCGCGCTGGTCATCTTCGCGACGTGGAATCCGCTCCGGCTGCTCGCCGGCGCGTATCTCTTTGGCGCCGTCGACGCGCTGGGGTTTCGCGTGCAGGTGCTCGGCGTGGAAGCCTCATCGATCCTGCTGCGGATGCTGCCGTATGTGTTCACGTTGGGCGCGCTGCTGCTCATCACGCTCGTGCGGCGCCAGTCGTACGTACCCGCGGCGCTGGGGCGCACGTATTTCCGTGAAGAGTGACGAGAGGTGTCTGTGATGGACGCGTACTTCTTTGGCGAGCGCAAGACGATTCCGGAAGGGTTTGCCGAGTGGCTGGACCCGCGGGTCACGGCGGCGGTCAGCATCGACATGCACCGGGGGCATCTGGACGATAGCCCGGACTGCCCCTGCCCCTCCCCGCGCGGGCGCGAGCTCATCGAGCCCATCAACCGTTTCCACAGAGAATGCCGCCGGCTCAGCGTGCCGGTCATCCACGTCAAGACCGGCCTGCGGTCTTCCGGGATCGACGATACAAAAGGGTTCCCATCGGCGTGGCGGCTCACGTTCCCTGTGGCGGTAGGCGCCATCCCTGGAATCGATCGACATGGGATCGAGAACAGTACATGGGTCGACTTGATGATCGAGACCGCGTCGGACGATCTAGTCGTTGACAACAAGAAACGGCTGTCGATCTTCTTCGCCACGGATCTGGAGTTCTTGCTGCGCCAGATGCGACGGCGCGCGGTGGTGCTCACCGGCATCATGACCGACTGCTGTGTGCTCAACGCGGCCTTTGATGCGGCCAACCGCGACTTCCGCGTCGTGGTTCCCCGCGATCTGGTACGCGGGTTCTCGCCCGAGATCGAAGACGCGGCGCTGCGGATCGTCTCGCTCCACCTGGGGCTGGTCATGGACTCACCGACACTGGTCGCGGGTTGGGAGCGGCGACTGGCCGGCGCGGGTCGATGAAGACCCAGGTCTTGCGGTCGGATCGCGATTTCGTGGCGCTGCCGCTCGTCGAAGGCGGCGGCGAGGTGCGCGCGGTCATCTGGCCGGGCATGGCGGCCCGCCATCGCTCGATGCACTACATCGCGCTGGCCGCAGGGGCTCGGACCGTGCCACACCGGCACCCGGACTCCGAAGCGGTCTATTACGTAATCAGCGGCGAGGGCGCGATCCTCGATCTGGACACGGGGACGACGTATCGAGTTCATGCCGGATCGGTGGTGCTGATGACACCCGGCACCCGCTACCAGATCGCAGCGGCCCCAGCCGCCGCGATGACCTGTGTCGGCGGGCCGTGCCCGCCTGACCCCGCCCTGTACGCGTCGGAGGCATCGCCATGAAGGTCGTCGACCTCACACAGCCGTTCAGCATGCATACGCCGGGATGGGTCGGGTACCCATCCCCCAAGATCTCCTACTTCCAGCGGCATCACACGCACGGCATCGTCAGCCAGTACATCGAGACCCCAGTGCACATCAGTACGCACCTCGACGCCGAGATGCACATCAAATCGGGTGGCAAGGACATCGCCAGCATCCCGCTTGACGTGCTGGTAGGCGAGGGCGTCATCGTCGACCTGCGCGACGTGGTGAGCGACTGGAGCCTGATCCGCCCCGAGCACATCACACGTAAGATGAAGGTCAAGGAGGGCGATATCCTGATCTACTGCACGGGCTACTGGCGCTACTACAACGGCTGTCCGCAGGAGGACGAAGTCCGCTACTTTTGCAAGCACCCCGGCGGCGGCCGCGAGCTCGCCGAGTGGATCGTCAGCATGAAGCTCAAGTGGTGGGGGTTTGATACCGGGTCCGCCGATCATCCGATGAACACCAGCATCCGCTACAAGCGGCCCGATCTGGCCAGGGACTACCAGCGGCGCACCGGCCGCGACCCCGAGCACGAATACCCCGAGCAGGACCTGTTCGTGATGCACCACGTGCCGTTCAACGCCGGCATCGTCCACGTCGAGAACGTCGGCGGCGACATCGAGCAGGTGTTGAACCGCCGATGCGTCATCGGCTGCTTCCCCTGGAAGTTCGTCGGCGGGGAGGCCAGCCTGTGCCGGGTGGTGGCGTTCCCCGATGCCTGAGATGCGCCTGCAATCGCTCGACGGTCTGTCGTGGGAAGAGGTGTATCCGGGCGTGCGACGCCGCATCGTCGGCGCCGAGCGGATGACGTTTACGACGTACCTGTTCGCGCCGGGTGGACGGTTTCCAAAGCACATCCACGCCCAGGAGCAGATTGTTATGGTTGAGGAAGGCTCGATGACGTTTATCTCACCCGGTCAGACCGTGACGTTGGCTCCCGGAAGTCTGCTCGTCATTCCGCCAAATGTTCCCCACGAAGCGAGGGCCGGCTCCGCCGGCGCCTCGCTGATAAGCGTCGTCGCGCCCGCGAGGCAGTC
>CBRGMJ010000346.1:0-2906 GCA_967797525.1 uncultured bacterium
GAAAGTGCGCCCGATCGGGTTTGGCGACGACGACGCGCTCGCCATCCTGCACGCGGTGCCGACGGCGGAGGGGGCCCTCAAGGTCGCGATCGAGAACACCGACACGACGATCCTCGGGCTCTCGACGCTGTGCATCGGTCTGGGACGCGTGGGGATGAGCGTCGCGCAGATGTTCAAGGCCGTGGACGCCGACGTCACGCTGTGCGCGCGGAACCCCTCGCAGCTCGCGCGGGCGTGGGCGATGGGGCTCCGGACGATGCACCTGAACGACCTGCGTGACCGCATCGGCGAGTTTCCGCTCGTGGTGAGCTCCGCGTCGGGACTGGTCCTCACGCGTGAGATCCTCGAGCGCACCAAACCGGACGCGCTGATCATCGATTTGTGCTCGCCGCCCGGCAGCGTGGATTTTCCGGCGGGCGAGGCGCTCAAGCGAAGAGTCATCTGGGCGCGCGGCCAGGCGGGCACCGCGCCGACGACCTCCGGATACAACGAGTGGCAGGTGATCATGCGGATCGTGCGAGAAGAGTCGCTGCCCGCCTAGCGTTGGTCACCGCGCTGGAAGCCCGCGGCGTGTACAAGGTCTTCGTGGCCAGACGCGAAGGCCGGCAAGAGGGATTTCTTGCGCTGCGCAACGTGGATCTCGACGTGCAGCGCGGCGAGTTTCTGACCCTCATCGGCCCCAGCGGGTGCGGGAAGTCGACGCTGCTGAACATGTTTGCGGGACTCGAGCAGCCGACCACCGGTCGGGTCTCGCACGATGGCGTCGCGATCGGCGGCGTCAACACCCGCGTAGGCTACATCACCCAGGACGACAACCTGTTGCCCTGGCGCACGATGCTGGGCAACGTCGAACTCGGTCTCGAGTTCAAGGGCACGCCGCCGCGCGAGCGCCGCGAACGAGCGCTGACCTATCTGCAGCGCGTCGGGCTCGGCGGCTTCGAGCAGCACTACCCACACGAGCTGTCGGGGGGCATGCGCAAGCGTGTCAGCATCGTCCGCACCCTTGTGGACGAAACCGACGACGTCGTGCTCATGGATGAACCGCTTGGACCGCTGGACGCGCAGACCCGGCTGCTGCTCCAAGATTGGCTGCTGCGTCTCTGGGAAGGCAGCGGGCGCACGATCGTGTTTGTCACACACGATCTGGTCGAGGCCATCGCGCTGAGCGACCGCATCGCCATCTTTACGCGCGCGCCGGGGACCATCAAAGCGATCCGGCCGGTCCCGATCTCCCGCCCGCGCGACGTCTTCCGCATCCACGACGCCCCCGGCTTCGGCGCGATCTATAAGGAGATCTGGGAGGACCTCGCCCAAGAGATCTCTCGAACCGAGGCGGAGACCGCGGTCCATGGTTGACGAAGCCCAACTGCGTCAGGTCGCCACGGCGGCCGCCGCCGGCGCCGAGCGTCGCGAACGGCTGGTCGTCACGCTCCAGCAGGCCGGCCTGCTGATCGCGATCCTGCTCGGCTGGACGTGGGCCTCGGGGCGTCTCGTCCCGCAGATCTTTCTGAGCACGCCGCTGCGGGTGGCCGCGGCGCTGGTGCGTCTTGTGGTCAATGGAGAGCTCTGGTACCACGTGCGGTTTACGCTGATGGAGGCGCTCGCGGGGTATGCCCTCGGCGCCTCAGCCGCCCTGCTGGCCGCGGTCGCGGTGTCGCTCGTGCCCCACGCGCGCCAGATTCTCCACCCGTTTCTGGTCGCGCTCTACGCGGTCCCGAAAATCGCAATCGCGCCGCTCATCATCATCTGGTTCGGACTCGGCATCCTGCCAAAAGTCCTGCTGGCGGCGCTGTTTGTGTTCTTTATCGTGTTTCTGAACACGGTCACCGGCGTGCAGAGTGTGAGCCGCGACCTGGTCGGCGTGGCCGCGGTCATGGGGGCTCGGCCGTGGCGCCGGATGCTGGCGATCGTGCTGCCCAGCGCCGTTCCGTACATCTTGGTGGCCCTGCGGCTCACGATTCCGGCAGCCATGATCGGCGCCGTCATCGGCGAGTTTATCTCCAGCAACCGCGGGTTGGGATACCTGATCAACGCCGCCAGTTCACGGTATGACACCGCGGCCGTATTTGCCGGCATCTTCAGCCTGCTACTGGTGGTCGTGAGCATGAACGGCGCCGTCGGCTGGCTCGAACGGCGCCTGTTGCGCTGGAGGACCTCGTGAGGCCGTTCACGCAGAACGAGTACGATCAGCGGGTGGCGGCGGTGCGCGAGGGCATGGCGGCCCGCGGCCTCGATCTGCTCGTCGTGACCGTCCCCGAAAACGTGACCTATCTCACGGGATACGAAACGATCGGCTACGCGTCGTTTCAGACGCTCGCCGTCCCGCTCGCCGGTGACCTGCTGCTCATCGTGCGTGAGATGGAACGCACGGTCGCCGAGACGACGTCATGGGTGCCGTCGGTGGAGACGTTTAGCGACACCGACGATCCGGTGGACGTCGCGCGGCGTGTTCTGGGCGGCCGTCGTCTGCTCGGCGGCCGCGTGGGTCTCGAGGATCAAGGATGGTTCCTCTCGCCGGCCGTGCACGCGCGGCTGCGCGCGGCGCTGGGCGACCACGTCGAGGGTGGCTCCGGGCTGGTCGAAGCCGTCCGCCGCGTCAAGTCGCGCGCCGAAGTCGATCTGATTCGATCGGCCTGCCGGCTGACCGAAGCGGGTATCCAGGCGGCGCTCGAGACGATCGCGCCGGGCCGTACCGAGAATCAGATAGCGGCCGCGGCATACGCGGCGATGGTGGGCGGCGGCTCCGATTTTCTGGTGGGTGATCCGATCGTCACCTCGGGCTGGCGGTCCGGGGTCGGACACTTCACGTTCGCCAACCGCGCGCTCGAACCGGGCGACGCCGTGCTCCTTGAATTCGGCGCGTGCCGCCGCCGATACTTCGGGCCGCTGATGCGCAGCGCCGTGGT
>CBRGMJ010000347.1:0-2905 GCA_967797525.1 uncultured bacterium
TCGGCCTCGTAGCCGGGATACGCGCCGGGCGTATCGACGAACGTAATCAGCGGGAGGCGAAACTTCGAGGCCAGCTGCATCAACCGTAGGGCCTCGCGGTAGCCCTCAGGATAGGCCATCCCGCGATGCTTCGCCGACGAGGGATCCTTCGTCCCCGTGCGGTCTTGCCCAATGACCACCACGGTCTGTCCTTCGATCTCGCCAAGACCGCCGACGATCACCGGGTCGTCGCCGAACAGCCGGTCGCCGTGTAGTTCGACGAAGGACATCACGATCCGCCGGATGTAGTCGCGCAGCGCCGGCCGCTGCGGGTGGCGCGCGATCTGGACGACGTCCCACGCCGACGGTGGCGGGCCATCGGCCCGCGGGGTGGCAGGCAGACGCGTCGTTCGCCGCTGGCGCAACGGACGGCGCCGCAGGTGACGGACCAGGTACCCGAGAGTCTTGCGCAACTGCTGCCGGTGCGTCAACAAATCGACCATGCCGCGTTCGAAGAGTCGCTCGGCAAGATGGGAATCGTCCGGCAGGATCTCCCCCATCGTCGCCTCAATCACCCGCCGCCCGACGAAACCGATTTGCGCCCCGGGCTCGCCGATGAGCACGTCGCCCAGCGACCCAAAGCTGGCCGTCACGCCGCCGAAGCTCGGATGGCTGAACACGGTGATCTGCGCGAGACCGGCGGCATGATGTCGCGCCCGCGCCGCCGCGGTCTTTGCCATCTGAACCAGCGAAAGCATACCCTCTTGCATGCGCGCGCCGCCCGTGCTGGTAATCACAATCACGGGAAGGCGCCGGCGGGTCGCGACTTCAAAGGCCTTGGCGATCTTCTCGCCGACGACCGATCCCATCGTCCCGCCGAGAAACCGGAACTCGAAGACCGCGAGCACCACCGGCAGGCCGTCGATCTTGGCCTGCCCAACAACCACCGCCTCTCGCAGGCCCGTGCGCTGTCGCGCCTCCATCAGCCGGGTCCGGTAGGTGCGTTGGTCAGCGAAGTGCAGCGGGTCGACCGAGATCAGGCGCCTGTCGAACTCTTTGAAGCTCCCCGGGTCGGCCAACGCGGTGATGCGGTCTGCCACCGGCATCGGCAGGTGTGCACCGCAGGCTGGGCAGACCCACAGGGCGTCGTGAAGCACGCGGACCGGGGTCGCCGTGCCGCACGACTGGCACTTTTCGCTGCCAATGGAAGGCGTCGACTCAGACGGCGCCGCGGCTTCGGAGCGACGCAGTTTGCGCAGCATCGTATCCCAACTCACTCAGGATGCGGTCCGTGTGCTGGCCCAGCAGCGGCGGTGGCGACGCGATCCGCCCCGGCGTGTGCGAGAACTTCGTCGGAACACCGGTTTGTTTGATCGGGCCGGCGCGGGGATGGTCGACCTCGACGACCATCTGCCGGTGGCGGACCTGTGGGTCGCCGAAGAGATCCGACAGAAGATAGATCGGCCCCGCGGGAACGCCCGACCGTTCGAAGAGATCGGCCCATTCCTTGGTCGTGCGGCCCGCGAAGATCGGCTCGAGGACCGCAATCAGCGTCGCGCGGTTCTTGACGCGTTCGGGATTGGTGGCAAACTGCGGATCGGCGGCGAGGTGCGGCGCGCTGATGGCCGTCACGAATCGGCCCCAGATCCCCTCGCTGCCGACCGCCACGTTGACGTATCCGTCCTTCGTTCGAAACGCTTGATAGGGAACGAGAGATGGATGCGCACTCCCCAGGCGCCCTGGATTTTGACCCGTCGCAAAATAGTACCCGGCCTGGTACGTCATCCAGGCCACCTGACTGTCCAGCATCGACACGTCCAGCAGTTGACCGACTCCCGTGCGATCTCTCACCCGCAGCGCCGCCAGGACGCCATAGGCCGCGAACATCCCGGCAGCGATGTCGGTGACCGCGACGCCGACTTTCACAGGGGGCCCGCCCTCTTCACCCGTCGTGCCCATCAATCCTCCCATACCCTGCATGATGAGATCGTAGGCGGCGCGGTCGCGGTACGGCCCATCCTGCCCGAACCCCGAGATCGACGCGTACACAAGGCGCGGGTTGAGCGCGTGGACGGCCTGGTACCCGAAGCCGAACCGGTCCATCGTCCCCGCGCGAAAGTTCTCCACCAACACGTCGGCCTGCCGGAGCAGCCGACGTAGGATCTCCTGCCCGTCGGGATGTTTGAGGTTGAGGGTGATGCTCTGCTTGTTGCGGTTGATCCCGAGAAAGTAGGAACTCTCACCGCTGACAAACGGCGGGCCCCACCCGCGTGTGTCGTCACCCCCGTCGGGCGTCTCAACCTTAATGACGCGGGCGCCCAGGTCGCCCAGCATCAGCGTGCAATACGGCCCGGCAAGGGCGCGCGTCAGGTCGATGACGAGAAGATCCTCGAGTGGAGCGGGCATCAGGTTATCGGCGTCGGCCGGGTCTTCGCGCGGGTCTGGCGGCGCGTCCGCCGCGCTTCGGACCGGCGCGCTTCGGACTTCGGCGTTTCGAACCCGCGCGCTTCGGGCGTGCGGGGCGCGGCGGCGGTCGCGACGGGCGGGTCGCTGACCGACCGGGTTGCGACGGGCGCGGCGCGGGTAAGGTCAGTCGCGCGGTCGCGGTCGCCGGCCGCGCGGGCTCCGCGGTCGCCGTGTGTCCTTCCGCCTCGACAAACGCCACGAACCGGCAGAACGCCGCTTCCCCGCCCTTGAACCGGAACGGGAAGCAGCCCACCCACACGCGCTGGTTCAGCACCAGGTCGATCTCGCCGCCGGCGTTCTCGATGTGAAAGACGCCACGCGGAAACAGCTTTGTATGTGTCGCCTGATAGTCCCGCGGCCATGGGAAGGCCTGGTCCATCGACATGCCGATCTTCTTTTCGACCTCTGGGACCAGGTCGCGCCGGGCGTCGCGGACTTTGGTGTTGAATGGGTGATCGGT
>CBRGMJ010000348.1:0-2896 GCA_967797525.1 uncultured bacterium
GATGACATCCGCGCCGTACCGCTGCGTCAGATCGTCAGGATTGACGACGTTGCCGCGCGACTTGCTCATGCGGTACCCGTCCGGCCCGAGGATATCCCCCTGGTTGAACAACCGCTTCATCGGCTCACCAAACGACACGAGCCCGATGTCCCGCATCACCTTGGTCCAGAAGCGAGTGTAGAGCAGATGCAAGACCGCGTGCTCCGCGCCACCGGTGTACTGATCCACGGGCAGCCAGTAGGCGCCGGCTTTGGGATCAAACGGCGCGCGATCGTCATGCGGGCTGAGATACCGGTACTGATACCACGACGAATCGATGAACGTGTCCATCGTGTCGGTCTCGCGCTCGGCAGGTTTGCCACACTTGGGGCACGTCACGTTCAGGAATCCCTTGTGATACTTGAGCGGCGATTCCCCGGTCGGCTTGAACGCTGCGTCTTCGGGCAACACGACCGGCAGGTCCTCGTATGGAACCGGCACTATGCCGCAGTCTTTGCAGTACACAATAGGGAATGGCGTGCCCCAGTATCGCTGCCGGCTGATCAGCCAGTCGTGCAGACGGTAGTGCACCTTCCGCTCGCCGACGCCGCGCGTCACCATGTCGTCGGCGATGCGCTGCCAGCCGACGTCGGACGGCAGACCGTCATACGGGCCGGAGTTGACCATCGTGCCCTCGTCCAAATACGCCTGGGCCAGCCGCGTGCCGTCCCAGCCGGGCGGCGCGATCACAACCGGAATGGGCAGGGCGTACTTCTTCGCAAAATCAAAGTCGCGCGTATCGTGGGCCGGCACGCCCTGAATGGCCCCGGTCCCGTATGACAGGAGCACGTAGTCCGCGATGAAGATCGGCACCTCAGTGTCGTCCATGGGATTCAAGGCATACGCGCCGGTAAAGCAGCCGTCGCGCTCCTTCTCGGTCGACAGGCGCTCAATGTCCGATTCGCGCGCCGCCTTGAACTTGTAGGCCTCGACCTCGGCGCGGCGGTCGGGCGTCGTCAGCCGGTCGACCAACGGGTGCTCGGGCGCCAGTACACAGAAGGTCATGCCATAGACGGTGTCGGGCCGCGTGGTGAAGACCCGGAACGAGACACCCGGGTGGCCCTTCACCTGAATCGCGAACTCGACCCCTTCGCTGCGCCCGATCCAGTTGGTCTGAATCGTCCTGATGCGCTCGGGCCAGTCGATGGCGGAAAAGTCGAGCAACTCATCCGCGTACGTCGTGATCTTCAGGAACCACTGCTCCAGATTCTTCTTGATGACCGGCGTGCCGCAGCGCTCGCACACTCGCCCCTCGCCGACCACTTGCTCGCGCGCCAGCGTGGTGTTGTCCTTCGGGCACCAGTCCACCGGGGAGAGCTTCCGGTACGCGAGGCCGTGATCGTACATCTTGAGGAAGAACCACTGGTTCCACTTGTAGTAGCGGGGATCGCAGGTGACGACCTCGCGCGGCCAGTCCCACATTGCGCCCATGGAGCGCAGCTGCCGGCGCATCACGTCGAGGTTGCTCATCGTCCACTTGTAGGGATGGATGCCGCGCGAGATGGCCGCGTTCTCCGCCGGCAGGCCGAAGGCATCGAACCCCATCGGGAACATCACGTTGTAGCCCCGCATGCGCTTGTACCGGGCCGCAGCGTCCGAGGGCGTCATGGCATACCAATGCCCGATGTGCAGGTAGTCGCCCGACGGGTATGGGTACATGGTCACGAAGTAAAACTTGGGTCGGGCATCGCCGTCGCGGGCGTGGTATAGCCCATCGGCCTCCCAGCGGGCCTGCCACTTTGGTTCGACGGCGCGCGAGTCGTATCTCACTAAGGCCGGGTCATCACCGGTACGGGCGTGAGCCACCCGTGCCGGTCGGGGATGCGGCCCTCCGTGATGCCAAAGAACTCATCCTGCAGCCGGCGCGTGATGGCCCCCCTCCGCCCCGATCCCACGGGGACCTTGTCAACCGACCGCACGGGCGTGATCTCGGCGGCGGTCCCCGAGAAGAAGACCTCGTCGGCGATGTAGAGCATCTCGCGAGGTAGAGGCATCTCGCGGATCTCGATGCCCAGATCGCGGCACAGCGCCGTCACCACCATGCGCGTGACGCCGGCCAGGATCGACGCGACCAGCGGCGGCGTGTAGATCACGCCGTCGCGCACCACGAAGAGGTTTTCCCCGCTCCCCTCGCTGAGATACCCGTGGACGTCGAGGGCGATCCCTTCCGCGTACCCGTTGTCCACGGCTTCCATCACGATGAACGCCGAGTTCACGTAGTTCCCGCCGATCTTGCCCATACCCGGGTGCGTGTCCGGCGCCATGCGCCGCCACGAACTCACCATGACGTCGACGCCCTGCTCGATCGCCTCTGGCCCCAGGTAGCGGCCCCACTCGATGGTCATGATCGCCATGTGCAGCGGGGACCGACGCGGTTCCACGCTCCAAGATTCCACGCCTCGAAATACCAGCGGCCGGATGTAACAGGACTGATGGCCATTGGTGCTGACGGTCTCGATACACGCCTTCGAGATCTGGTCTGCCGAGTAGGGCAGCGCCATCCGGAAGATCTTGCACGAGTCCTGCAACCGGCGGATGTGCGGGCTCAGACAGAAGACCGCGGGACCGCTCCGTGTTTCGTAGCACCGGATGCCTTCGAAGACGCTCGATCCATACTGCACGACGTGCGCCGCCACGTGGATCTTCGCCTCGTCCCACGGGACGAACTTGCCGTCGAACCAGATCCGCTCAGACGCCTTCATGCTCTCGCCCTCCCGGGTCCAAATACACCGATGCCGCCCTCATCCCCAAGGAATGAAGACGGCCTCCGCGGTACCACCCATGGTTGATGACGGGTGGAAGATCTGGTGGAGCAGAAGGGAATTGAACCCTCAACCTCCCGCACGCCAAGCGGGCG
>CBRGMJ010000349.1:0-2888 GCA_967797525.1 uncultured bacterium
CGGACGACCGAGGCCGTCGCGAGACCAACCCCGGCCAGGGTGAGCCCGCCCAGCAGCGTTGATCGCTCGCCGAGACGCCGCACCAGCGGACCGACCATCGCCACCTGGACCACGACGCCAATGACGCCGAACAAGGCCAGCAGATAGCCGGTGTGGGCCACGTCAAATCCGAAGCGCCGCGCACCGAACAGCGCAAAGGTGGTCTGGTAGACGGCAAAGGTGGCCCAGTAGAAGAAATCGACGACCAGCAACCGGCCGATTGCCGGCCGCCTCAGCATCTCACCCATTGCGCGCCACGGCGACGAGCGGGGGGCCGAGGTTTTATGCACCGTCTCCGGAAGCCATACCCACGCCAGCAGGGTGGCGGCGCCGGCGATCGCCGCCGCTCCCCAGGCCGGCGCGGCGTACCCGATGCGGCTGAGCGCCCCGCCCATTGCGGGACCGAAGACGAAGCCCAACCCAAACGCCGCTCCGATCAACCCAAAGGCCTTGGCCCGGTCTTCGGGCGCCGTGACATCGCCGATATACGCCCGCGCGGTCGAGATGTTACCGCCCGACAATCCGTCGACGATGCGCGCGGCAAACAGGATCATGACGTTGTGGGCCAGTGCCAGCATGACGAAGCTCACGACCGTGCCCATGAGGCTGAAGAGGAGCACCGGCCGCCGTCCGTAGCGATCCGACAGATTCCCCAGGATGGGAGCCGCAAAGAGCTGGCAGGCCGAAAACGATGCAAACAACAATCCCACCGTGAACGCCGACGCACCCAGCGAGGTCGCATAGAAGGGGAGCAGCGGGATGATGATGCCGAATCCGAGCAGGTTCACCAGGACTGTGAGGAAAATGACGAGAAGGGGACGCTGAACCGGCGGCGACGGTGGGCTGCCCACGCCTTCACTCTACTGGGATGCGCCAACCCAGTCCAGCGCGCCGGTGGCAAGACGCAGAGGATTCGCTCGCACCCCACGCGTAGGTGTTGATAGCTCAAGGAGGTGTTGAATGCCCACAGGCCGGTCACTGCACCGCTACCCGGTCACCGTCGACCTGCACGGTGGGGAGATCAGGCTGGCGGTCCACGAGATCACCGGCCCCCGCGACGGGCCCACGCTGGCGATCCTCTCGACGCTGCATGGAGGCGAATGGCTCTCGATCGAGATGGTCCGCCGGCTTGTGCAGCGGCTTGATCCGCGCGGAATGGCGGGCCGCGTGCTGGCGGTCCCGGTCGGCAACCCCGTGGCGTTGACGCACCTGACGCGCAACACGCCGGACGAGTCGGACTCCGCCGACCTCAACCGCATCTTCCCCGGTCAGCACACCTGGATCACCGATCTGCTGGCAAAGGCGATCACAGAACATGTTCTCAAGGAATGTCAGTACGTCATCGACATGCATCTGGGATTGTGGGCTTCATCTTTCTACACGGTCGTCTGGCCGAAGGATCTGCCCGATCCCGAACAGGTCCGCCGCGCCGGTGTGATGGCTCAGGCGTTCGGGTGTCCGATGGTGCAACACCAGAACATCGTCACGCAGTTTCCGGGTCCGCGGTCGGCGGTGGGGTACGCGGGTTCACACCTCGGCATCGTCCCCCTGATTGTCGAGATCGGTGGCGCCGGGTTCGCTCCGGCCCTCGAAGAGAAGTGGATCGAAGAAACCGTCGCGGGAATCGAGAGCGTCATGCGCGCCATCGGCATGCTCGAGGGACAGCCGCTTCGGCTTCCCCGATACTTGCACTACAAGCGTCACGTGCGCATGAACCCGTCGGTCGCGGGCTATCTGCTGCCTGACATCGGGCCCGACGATCTCTGCCGTGACGCGCCGGCGGGCACGATCGCGGGGCGGGTGATCAGCCCGTACACGTTCGAGGAGCTCGAGGTGCTACGCGCGCCCGTCAACGGCGCCTGGGTGATGGTCTCCCGCCCGTACCCCGTGCGTCCCGGGTACTGGGCGTTTGGTGTGGCCAGCCTGGACGATCCCGGCACCGGCTGGGGGCCGTGGCCGTAGCCTATGCGCTTTCTGCTCCGCCGCGTTCCGCAGCTCGTCGTGGTGCTTTTTGGCGTCTCAATCGTCACGTTTGGTCTCGTGCGCCTCACGGGGGATCCCGTGACCGTGCTGCTGGGCGAGACCGCGACGCAAGAGGCGATCACCCAGATGCGGGCCGAGCTCGCCCTGGACCGGCCGGTCCACGTTCAGTACGCGCGGTTCATCCGCAACGCCCTGCGCGGTGACTTTGGAGACTCGCTCCGATACCGCCAGCCCGCGCTGACCCTGTTTGTGGAACGTGTGCCCGCCACGCTCGAACTCGCGGCCGCCGCGTTGGCGCTCGCGCTGCTCATTGGTCTGCCCATCGGCATCACCGCGGCGCTGCGACCGCAATCGGCCTTCGATGGGTTCGTGCGCGGGATCGCCCTCGCTGGTCAGGCGATCCCAGGATTCTATCTCGGGCTGGTGGCGATCATCGTCTTTGGCGCGCAGCTCCGTCTCCTGCCGACCGGCGGCCGAGGCTCACTGGCCCACCTGATCCTGCCGGCGTTCACGCTGGCCGCCTATCAGGCCGCAATCGTCGCGCGCTTCGCCCGGGGTGCGATGCTGGAGGTCCTGGGTGAGGACTACATCCGGACGGCGCGGGCGAAGGGTCTCCGCCGGTTCAGGGTCATCGTCCAGCACGGGCTGCGCAACGCGCTGATCCCGGTCGTGACCATCATCGCCCTGCAGGTCGGGACGCTCCTGTCCGGTGCCGTGGTGACGGAGACGGTGTTCTCGTGGCCCGGCGTCGGCCGGCTGGCGGTGCAGGCCATCTACACGCGGGATTTCCCAATCGTCCAGGTCACCGTGATGGTCACCGCCGCGCTCTTTGTCGTCATCAATCTGCTCACCGATCTCCTATATGT
>CBRGMJ010000350.1:0-2881 GCA_967797525.1 uncultured bacterium
AAGGAGTAGGCGTTACCCTCCCACGAATCTTATCCAGCGGCTCCCAACATCTACCGGCCGCAGGCCGGTAATACTCCAAGGAGGTGGATTGATGCGCACGCTCCTCCGCCTGAGCGCGGTGTGCATGGTCGTTCTCGTGATGGCGCTGCTGGTTGCCGGACAGACGGCGACGGCGCAGATGAAGAAGATGCGCGTCGGGCTCGTGTACGACGTCGGTGGCAAGGGCGATCTCTCGTTCAACGACATGGCCTACGCCGGCCTGACAAGAGCCCAGAAAGAGTTCGCCGCCAAAGTCGAGACCAAGGATCTCGAGCCTGCCGCCGGCGGCGAGAACCGCGAGGAACTGCTCCGGCTGCTGGCCGGGGAGAAATACGACCTGATGTTTGGGATCGGGTTCCTGTTTGCCGACAGCATCACGCGGGTAGCGAAGGCGTTCCCCGGCGTCAAGTTCGCAATTGTGGACGGGTTCATCGACAAAGAGCCCAACGTGGTCAGCGTGCTCTTCAAGGAACACGAGGGCTCATTCCTGGTCGGGGCGGCGGCGGCGCTGAAGTCCAAGAGCGGCAAGATCGGGTTCGTCGGTGGGATGAAGATCCCGTTGATCGAGAAGTTCGAGGCGGGCTACATCGCCGGTGCGAAGTTCGTGAAGCCGTCGATTGAAGTGTATTCGGACTACGCGGGCACGACGGGCGAGGCGTTCCGCGATCCCGTGAAGGGGAAGGAACTCGCCACGGCGCAGTTCGACCGCGGTGCGGACATCATCTACCACGCCTCTGGTGGTACCGGCATCGGGGTCTTCGAAGCGGCCGTCGCGAAGAAGAAGATGGCGATCGGTGTGGACGCTGACCAGTCCCTGACCGCCAAACAGAATCAGCGGGCGCAGATCCTGACGAGCATGGTCAAGCGCGTCGACATCGCCGTGTACGACACCATCAAGGCGCTGGTCGGCGGCAAGTACAAAGCTGGCGTGCAGGCGCTTGGGTTGAAGGAAGGCGGGGTCGGGTACGCGGTCAACGACCACAACAAGGCGATGATCGGTGACATCGTACCCCGTCTGGAGGCGCTGAAGAAAGACATCATCGCCGGCAGGATCAAGGTGCCGGATAACAGGAAAGACCTCGAGGCCTTCCTCAAGGCCCGAAAACCATAGGATCGTCGGGGGGCGGGGCTGGGGCCCCGCCCTTCGATCACTCCATGCCTCCCGTCATCGAACTCGCCGGGATCACCAAGCGCTTCCCCGGCGTGCTCGCCAACGACCGGATGTCCCTCACGGTCGAGAGCGGCGAGATCCACGCCCTTGTCGGTGAGAACGGGGCCGGCAAGTCCACCCTGATGAAGATCCTCTATGGACTCTACCAGCCCGACGCCGGTTCGATTGCGGTGCGCGGTCGGCCCGTGACCCTGGAGGGCCCGCGCCGCGCGATCGAACTCGGCATTGGCATGGTCCACCAGCACTTCATGCTCATTCCCCGTTTTACCGTGGCCGAAAACGTCATTCTCGGGTCCGAACCGGCGCGCCGGGGCCGGCTCGCGCTCGCAACGGCGCGTGAACGCGTCGGGGCGCTCTGCACGCAATATGGGTTTGTGCTTGATCCCGACACGGAAGTCGAGACATTGTCGGTAGGCGAGCAACAACGGGTCGAGATCATCAAGGTCCTATACCGCGGCGCCGACGTGCTCATCCTCGACGAGCCGACCGCCGTGCTGACCCCGCAAGAGGTGGACGACCTTTTTGCGAACCTGCGGCGTCTGCGAGCCGAGGGCAAGACGATCATCTTCATCAGCCACATCCTCGACGAAGTGTTGGAGATTGCGGATCGCATCACCGTCCTGCGGCGGGGTCAGGTCGTCGGCACCCTGCGGGCCGCGGACGCCACCAAGGGCCAGATCGCCGAGATGATGGTAGGACGACCCGTTCTGCTGCAGTTGTCGATCTCCCCCGTGCAGCCGGGCGACGTGCGTCTCGACGTGGACGCCGCCGTGGTAGTAGGCGCTCGCGGACGCCCGGTGGTGCGTGGGGTGTCGCTTTCCGTGCGCGGCGGCGAGATCTACGGGATCGCCGGGGTGGAGGGGAACGGGCAGAGCGAGTTGATCGAGGCGATCGTGGGGTTGCGCCCGCTGGCGGGGGGCTCGATTCGCATCATGGACCGCACGACTGGCGGGCTCGACCCCGAAGCGATCCGGCTGCTGGGTCTGGCCCATATCCCCGAGGACCGGCACCGGCGCGGGTTGGTGCTCCCAATGGAGATCTGGGAGAACCTGATCCTGGGTCATCACACGCGTGAGGCCTTTGGCCGCGGCGTCTCCCTGAACCAAACGGCGATCGATCAGTACGCCAGGGAACGCGTGCAGCGGTTTGACGTGCGGACGCCCTCGTTGCACACGCCGGCCCTCGCGCTCTCGGGCGGGAACCAGCAAAAGGTCATCATTGCGCGCGAGTTCGCCTTCACGCCCAGGGTGCTGGTCGCCGCGCAGCCGACGCGCGGGCTCGACATCGGCGCGACCGAGTTTGTGTGGCGACAGATCATCGACGCGCGGTCGGCGGGACTCGCGGTCGTCCTCGTCTCGGCCATGCTCGAGGAAGTGCTCTCCCTGGCCGACCGAATCGGCGTCATTTGCGCCGGACAGATCATCGCCGAATTTCCTCGCGGGACCGCCAGCCCGCGCGAGATTGGCCTCTGCATGGCGGGCGTCAGAGACGGGGGCGATCGCACGTGAGCGCGCAGGCGCGGCTGCTGCTGATCCAGGTCCTGGCGCCGTTCCTGGCGATCCTCTTTGGGGCCCTGGTCGCCTCTGGCATTATCCTGGCCATCGGTCAGAATCCGCTCGATGTCTACGCGCTGATGCTGCGGTTTAGCCTGACGCGCGCCGACAGCGTCGC
>CBRGMJ010000351.1:0-2860 GCA_967797525.1 uncultured bacterium
CGGGCTCCTCGTGCACGGGCACCGCGACAGCCTCCAGCGCCTGGCGCACCACGTCACTCAGGCTCACGCCGCGAGCCTCGGCGCCGGCCTTCGCGCGGTCGTACAGTTCGTCCTCGATGCGGAACGAGCGGAGCCGCGTACCCCTGTAGGTCGGATTCATCTGCCACCCCTTGACGTGTATCTACACAGCCTGCACACTCTCTAGTGTAGATACGCACCGTAGCCCAGAACCACCCAAACTGACCATGCATCACACAAGGAGTTGAGCCATCATGAACACCATGCAACGCAGCGCACTTGCCCTCATCGCCCTGGCGGCCCCGATCGCCTCGCTCATCGTCGCGGCGCCCGCTGGCGCGTCAGCTCCACATGGCCATGCGTGGGGATGGAGCCACCACCACGCTGTGGTCTCCACGACTGCGGCGCCCGCCGACACTCGCGTCTGCTTCTTCGCCGTCAGCGGCAACTGCCTGATCTGGCGCTGAGACTCGTTCGTCCTCCTCCGTTGGAGGTTGGTCCCCCTGATGGGGTGGACGAGCGAAAGATGCCCCGCCCACCATCGCGGTGAGCGGGGCATCTGCCTTGCCCGCGGATTCCTCGAGCAGTGGATCACGCAAACCCCTCACGGACAGGACCAGCTATGACTACTCTCAATCTCATGAGCAAGACAGCGATCGCGGCGCTCGTCCTCGTCGGCTCCGGTCTGACCTTCGCCGGCGTCCAGGCAGCCCAGCCCCCGGCCACCTGCAAGGTCGTCTCGACGGCCACGCACACCGAGACGCAGGCCGGGCCGAACCACACGGTGCGTACCCGCGAGGTCACCGTCACGAAGCAGCGGTGCCGCGGCGTGGTCTCGACGCAGACCACGGCCACCGCTTGGCGCTGACCTCTCCTCAAAATGCCGAAAGCGCCCCGCCACCAGAGAGGTGACGGGGCGGGGCTTATCGGGCCGTAAGGGTCAGTACGAGACGACCTCGTAGTAGACCGTCGAGGTTTCGGTGCCGGACGACGAGTTGATCGTGAACGACGTGCCTGCGGTGAGCGCCACAGACAACTGTCCGAGCGTGCCGCCCGCAGCCTGGCGGTTGAGTCTGATGACTGATGCCGTCGTGATATTGGCGTCAGTAACAGTCACCGTTCCTGCCGCCAATGTCGCCGTTCCGGTCCTTAGAGCAGACTGTGGGTTCTCGTCACGGACGACGAATAGTGAACAGGCTGAGTTGGTGTCGTAGAAGGCCAGGCCGTCCGAGATGTACGGGTAGAGAGTCCCGGTGGGAACTAGCGCCCCCATCGCGGCCGGGACCGGAGAGGACACCTTCTGTACGCCATCGACATAGCCAACGAGTCGAACAGGAACGCCGTTTCGGTGCGTCACTTCTAGGGTCACGGTGTATGTGCCGCCCGTCAGCGAGCGTAACATCTGCTCCGTTGTTGTAGCCAAGGCGGAATGCGGTGGCGAACACATCTAGCCACAGGTGGCGTCCGTCGTTTGTTCCGCCGCCGATCCAGTCGGCAATGATCTTGACGTGCGGCGAGGTGGCGTCGAGCGTGAACGTGGCGCTGATAGACCGCGAGACCCCACCCCAGCGGTTCCGCTTTGCCGGGATGGTGGCTATAGCCGACGAGCCGCTGTTTTTCTTCATGGTGCCCACGGCTTTGTCGGCGCCAGTGATCTGTATGGTTTGGGTGGCTGTGCGAAGTCTCCATGGGTGGAGCGACGGCCATGCGATAGATCCCCTCGTGATCGCTCCCTTGTTGCGTCGGGAGAAATCATCGGCGGGGTTGTGCTGCATCCAGCCGCCCGCGTCCGAGTAGACCATGTTGGTCAGGTTCAGGCCCGGGTTGGCGTACCCGAATGCGTCGGTGTCGAGCGGTGGCCGCTCTTGAAAGTGCATGTTCAGGTGTCCAGTGAGCGGGCCGTTGACGCCGCTGCCAAGCGAAATGAACTGGCCTGGCGTCACGTCTGGCGACTCGATCACAATGTCACCTTCGATGACAACAGGGTTGCCAGAGTACGGCGTGGGGAATGTGAAGATGACAGGCGTCTCTTCAACTGAAACATGACTGAATAGGTTGTAGTGCCCGCCGCCGTAGGAGACGAATGCGCTGCCACACCATGTCGCCCGGAAGTCGCGCAACGTGATGTGTTCGGTCAGGTTGACAGCGTAGGGCCATCCGATGACAACGGTTCGGTCGATGACAATACCGAACTCGTTGAGGTTCTGAGACGGGGAGATGGCTTCCTTGGTGCCGGTTTTTGCGGAGGTGTTGTCGGCGGTGGTCATGGCGAAGTTGCTCGTCTGAAACCACGACGTGCAACGCGCGTTGATGCCGCCGCACTGAGGGTCGGCGGGCGCTTGGAAGATGAGGTCTTCAAGCATCAGTTGAACATTCGTCCAGGGGTATGCGGCGTTGTAGGCCGTAAACCCGCCCTTACAGTCCATGATCCAGCCTGACGTAGCGTTGGAGATGATCTTGGTACCGCCCGGATAGCGGGCGGATCCGCCCATCGCAATTGGAGCACCGCCCCGGATTCGGATGGCTATCGCCGTGCCGGAAGGGCCAATACCTGGCACGATGAGTTGGCCGCTGTAGTTGTAGCCCAGCGTCGTGCCCGTCTGCTGGGCTCCATTCAGGGTGTAGGTGCCGACCTTTGATAGAACGATGTCGGTCGAAACCTTGTCTACGCCGATCTGATCCAGAACGGCCTGCATCGCCGTCGTAATGTCGCCGCCCGGCGAGAGGTTGTACGGGGCTGCGCACAGGTCGATCACCCGGGCGAACTTCGGGGCAAAAGTGGCCGAAAGGAGAGGGTTCGCCCGCTCGTTGAGGTGGCGAATGCGGGCCATCAGCCCGCGCT
>CBRGMJ010000352.1:0-2854 GCA_967797525.1 uncultured bacterium
GCAAAGTGACTATCCGCCACCCAGGCTGTGACGACGGGTGTCAGCGACAGCCAGAACAAGAGGTGCAGATTCGCCCACAAGATGCGGCCGTTGATCCGGTGGGTGGCGTGTAGCATATGGTGATGGTTGTTCCAGTAGATGCCCAGAAACACAAAGCTCAGCGCGTACGTCAGGAGCGCCGGGATCACGGCGCGTAGCGCTGCCCAGTCAGCGCCGTGGGGAATCTTTAGCTCGAGGACCATAATGGTGATGATGATCGCGATCACACCGTCGCTAAAGGCTTCGAGACGGCCTTTGCTCATCCGATGGTCACCTTCACCGCGCGCCCGCCTTTTCGAGAATCGATACCATTTCGGCGTAGCCGCGTGCGCGTGCGTGGGCAAGGGGGCTCACGCCTTGCCGGTCGGTGATGCGGACGTTCGCGCCGGCTTCGACGAGGGCGCGCAGGGTCGAGACATGACGCGTTCCGCCGTTCCCCAAGATCACCGCTTCGATGACCGCGGTCCAGCCAAGATTGTTGATGTGGTCGAGCGGGGCGCCGGCCTTGATGAGGACCCGGACCACACCGTCGTGACCAAGATGGGCCGCGGCGATCAGCGCCGTTCCGTCGTAGAGACTCGTGACGTTCCGCGAGCTTGTGCCAAGTGCAAGGGCAAGCTGCACCATCTTGACGTCGTCCTGGACCGCCGCGATCGTGACGATGTCGTAGCGCTGGGCATCCAACGCGTTGGGTTTGGCACCACCCTGCACGAGGGCACGCGCAGCGTCGGTGTGCGAACCAAAGACTGCGACGTGCAACGGGGTGCGGCCGTTGCCGTCTCTGGCGTTGGGATCAGCGCCCTGCGAAAGGAGGCGCCTGATTCCGGCGGTATCGCCGCGCGCGGCGGCGCGGTGGAGACCGGTGTAGTTCTTCAACTCCTGAGCGCTTGGCGGGGTCTGGGCCACGGCAAGACTTGCGACGAAGAGCGGTATCGCACCTGCCAGAAGGGTCCGTATCATCGGAAGACCACTTCCTCAGTCATGGTGTGTGCTCCCTCGGCGGCGCGCGGCGCACCATCCCAGCCACGAGCGCCATGAGCGCATTGATCTGGCTCGGGCTGGGCTCTGAGCGCGTCGACTCCCACTTCGGCTCCTCGCCGTTGGGCGGCTCCGGTCCTTCGGTACGCCAACAGGTGCCGAGGAACGTCCCGTCCGGCTCGATGCGGCCACCGATGCTGTCGTGGCGTATCTGGGCTGGTTCGACTCGGTAGAGCACCGCGTCTGACGCGCTGATCGGCCGGTCGCTGGCGTCGAGCACAACGAGAACGACCCGCAATCCCGCGCTGCCGGCCGAGAGGTCGACCGTTAGCTGTTCCCATCCCGCGATCGCGGCACCATTCGGGGTCGCCAGGATCTCGGGGGAGCCCACTGGCTTCCGGATGGGCACGGCGTCCGCCGGCAGCGGTGCCAGCAGCACGTGCCAAGGCGGGTTGTAACGCGGACTATCCGGCAGGCTCAAACAACTCCACCGGATTGCCGTCTAGGTCTTCCACCAGGATCTGCTTCCCGCCGGGGCCGACAACGATGTCATTGCGAAAGCGGAGCCCGGCCTGTTTCATGCCGGCAACCCGAGAGGGTAAGTCCTTCACTTCGATGACGAGCCTGTTCCACCCACCGGGTTCTGGGCGGCGTCCGTCGGGCATGGGGCGGGCCCCCGAACTCTGCGGCCCGCTGAGCCACAGGATGAGGTCGTCGCGTGTCACGCTGGCGAAGGCCGGACCCATTTGTTGTTTTAGCGTGAACCCCAGGTGTTGCGTGTAGAACGCGATTGCGCGATCCACATCCTTGACGAGATATCTGACTGCCGCCATTTCGTTTGCCTCCTACGACCTGAGGACCCGCACGCGGGTTGGCTCGGTACCGGGTATGATGGACAGCGCGGCGAGGGCGGCGGCACACGGCAGGCTATGCCCTGCCAGCCCCAATCAACATCTCGGCGCTCATCACGAGCCGCCCGTTGAACTCGAATTGCGCGAGGCGGGCATGCACCGCTTCTCGAACCGCCCGTCGACTCGGTTCGGGAAGTGCCAGATACGCCTGCGGCATCTGTCCGGTCCCTGCCTCGATAGGTGCCCAGTACTCGTCGAAAGACTCGACGATTCCCTCGCGCGTCTCTCGCTTCACGCGGACATCCCGAAAGCCTGCAGCGCCGAAGATCCGTTCGAGCCGCGCGGCGTCTGCCAGCGCAAATGCCAGGTGCAGCGATTCTGTCTGATCGGGAAGATAGCGGCTGAGTGTCTCGGCGAGAATGCCCCACATCGGTGCCCGATCGGGTGAGGAGATGACGCATACAGCGGCGCAGCGGCCGGGCCGCAGAACGCGTCGAAACTCCGCCAGGCCCCGCGTGGGATCCGGGAAGAACATGAGGCCCAGTTGACAGAGGACGGCGTCGAAGCTGGCGTCCGGGAACGCCAGCGCCTGGCCGTCCGTGGCGACCGGCCGAAACGGCCTACCCGACAACCGGGCGCGGGCCGCCTCGAGCATCGCCGACGAGATGTCTGCACCAACCACGAGTCCCGAGTCTCCGACGGCCGACAGCGCCATCAGCGCGGCCTCGCCCGGTCCAGTGGCAACGTCAAGGACCCGGTCTCCCACGCTTATCTCAGCAGCGGCCAGTAGGGGCGGCACGAAGAGCCGAGACCAACGCCCGATGTACTGTCCGTATGCTGACGCATCGACGCGCCGTCCGACTGCGGCGTGGAGTCCCGCTCCCCAGCTCATGCTCATTTCTGCCCCCAAGCACACAACGACTTCAAGAACGCCACGATCGCGCGCGCTGCAGGCGGTCGGGCTGCATGCGCATGTTCGGCGGCAA
>CBRGMJ010000353.1:0-2846 GCA_967797525.1 uncultured bacterium
GGCCAGCCAAAGACCGCCTCGATGACGACCAGCCCGCTCATGAAGTTGGCAAAGTCCAAACCCCACATCGTCACCACGGGAATCAACGCGTTGCGCAACGCGTGGCGTACGATGACGCCGCGTTCCGGCACGCCCTTGCTGCGCGCCGTCCGCACGTAATCGCGCGCCATGATGTCCAGCAGCGTCGAGCGGATCACCCGCGCGTACCATCCGGCATAGGCGATCCCCACCGCAAGCGCCGGGAGGATCAAGAACGTGAAGCCTCCGTAGCCGCCGATCGGCAGCCAGCCGAGCCGCGCGCCGACGAGATAGAGCAGGAAGAGGCCGATCCAGAAGTGCGGCAGGCCGAGGGTGACGAGCGTCCCCACCATCGCGAGCCGGTCGAACCGGCTTCCCGGCCGCACGGCCGAGAGGATTCCCACCGGGAGACCGATCGCCGCCTCGGCCAGAACGCAGGCCAGCGCGAGTTGAAATGATGGGCCGAGGTGTGAGATCAGCAACTCGAGGACCGGGCGACCGAAGACATACGAACGGCCCAGGTCGCCGTGCACCAGTCGCCAGAGGTACCGGCTGTACTGCACGTGGAGCGGCTGATCGAGACCGAGCACCTTGCGGATATTCTCGGTCACCAGCGGTGTCGCCTGAGGCCCGGCGATCGCCGCGCCCGGGTCCTGGGGCACAGCGAACATCAGGACAAACGTCACGGTCGCGACGAACCAGAGCAGCAGCAGGATACCGGCGATTCGCGTGGGCAGCGCGCGCGCGCTCATGCCCCACCCCCGCGGGTCATGCCTCTTCGCCCGCTGGTGGGGTCCACGGCATCGCGCAATCCATCGCCGAGCAGGTTGAAACTCACGACCGCGCACGCGATGATCGCGCCGGGAAACAAGAAGATCCACGGCGCGCTGCGATAGGCGCGCGCGCCCTCATAGATGATCGACCCCCACGAGGCCGTCGGCGGTTGCACGCCTAGACCCAGAAAACTCAGCGATGCTTCGGCCAGGATCGTCGCCGGCACCCGCAGGGTGAAGTACACCACCACCAACGGGATCAGTTGCGGCAGCACGTGGTGGATCGCGATACGCAGCGGCTCGGCGCCGATGGCTCGCGCCGCGTCGACGAACTCGCGCTGCGTGACCGACAAGACCTCCCCGTAGATCACCCGCGCCGGGTACGCCCAGGCAAAGACCGACAGCACGAAAATCACGACCCAGATCCCGCGCGGCAGCACGCTCACCAGCGCCAGCATCAGCAGCAGGCTGGGGAAGCTCAAGACGGCGTTGGTGATCCAGATCAGCACCGTGCGGACGCCGCCGCGCGAGTAGCCGGCGGTCAGCCCCACGGCCAGCGCCGTGACCAGGGCAACCCCGGTCGAGAGGATTCCTACCGCCAGCGAGACGCGGGTGCCCCAGATCACGCGGCTCAGCAGGTCGCGCCCCAACAGATCCGTGCCAAACAGGAACTCGCGCCCGGGCGCCGCGGGCGCGCCGACGGGCGACAGCCCTTGGGGATGCTGGTAGTTGGGATGGTATGGCGCAACGAACGGCGCGAGCAATGCCAGACCGACGAAGATCAGCACGCCGAGGCCGCCCGCAAGCGCATATCGGTCGCGAACCAGCGTCCGCCAAGCCCGGCTGCCCGCCGAGCGGTACGCCCGCTGCACCGGCTGGGGATTGAGTGCGACCGTGCCCGTCTTCATCCTGCTCAAACGCCTCGATCTCCAGTATAGACGCCGGACAGATGGCACTCCGTCCCGGCCGCTCGTAGACGTCCATCCACGCCAGCCGCCGGCAGGGGCTGAAAATCCCCAACGCCAAGACTCCCTGGGGAGTGATGCCCATGGTCTCTTCGGTAGCGACCACGCCCGCCCGGCGTCTGCGGACCCGCCTGCAAGACACGCGGCTGCTCATCGCGCCTGGGGTCTTTGACGGTCTGTCGGCCCGTATTGCCGCCGCGTCGGGGTTTGAGGCGCTCTACGCGAGCGGCGGCGCGATCGCGCGCAGCAGCGGCGTGCCCGATCTCGGCCTGCTAAGCATGACCGAGTTCCTGGCGCGGGTGCGCGAGATCGTCGATGCCACCGATCTGCCCGTCATTGCCGATGCGGACACCGGTTACGGCGACGCGCTGAACGTGTTGCGGACGGTACGCGAGTTCGAGCGGCTCGGGGTCGCGGCCCTTCATTTGGAGGACCAGGTCAGCCCGAAGAAGTGCGGCCACTATGCCGGGAAGGACCTGATCCCGGCGGACGAGATGATCGGCAAGATTCGCGCGGCGCTCGACGCGCGACGTGACGCCGACCTGGTCATCGTCGCCCGCACGGATGCCCGCGCGGTCGAAGGTCTTGAGGCCGCGATCCGGCGCGCCAACGCGTACGCGTCCGCCGGCGCCGACATGCTCTTCGTCGAAGCGCCGGAATCAGAAGACGAACTTCGTGTCATCGCGCGTCAGGTCCGCTCCCCCTTGCTCGTCAACATGTTTCAGGGCGGGCGCACACCGCTGGTCGCGCCCGACGTCCTGGCGGCGATGGGCTACCGCGTGATGATCGTGCCGTCGGATCTGCAGCGGGCGGCGATTCGCGCGATGCAGGACGCGGCAGCCGCCATCAAGACCACCGGCACCGCGGCGGGTCTGGGCGCACGGCTCGCGGGATTTGACGAGCGCGACGCGCTGGTCGACCTGGCGGGGTGGCGGCGCCGCGAAGCCACCTACACCGCCGATCCCACGTGACCCTCGCTCAGCGCTTCGCCCGCTATGCGCACGGGCTGGCGTTCGATCACCTGCCAGACGCGGTCGTGCACGAGACGAAGCGGCGCATCATCGACGCCGTCGCGTGCGGTCTGGCCGCG
>CBRGMJ010000354.1:0-2807 GCA_967797525.1 uncultured bacterium
CAAAGTGGGTACCTCGAAACAGCGTATCACCGCACCGGAAGAACGGGTCCTGAGAGGCGCCGCGAGGACACACCTGCGAACTGGCTTTCCCATTACCACCCATGCCACGCTCGGCACGATGGGGGCCGAGCAGGCCCAGATCTTCCTCGATGAAGGGGTCGACGCCAAGCGGGTGATCATCGGACACTCCGACCTGAACGGCAACCCCGACTATCACGAAGGCATCCTCCGTCGCGGCGCCAACGTCGGTTTCGACACCATCGGCAAACAGCGGTTTGACTACACACGCAGCGAGACCGCGGGTTATCATCGCTACGAGTTCGAGAAGGAACAGTACTTCGTGTCCGACCAGCTTCGGCTGCAGACGCTGTTGGAGCTGATCCGCCGCGGGTATTCTGGGCAGATGGTGATCTCGTCCGACATGGGATCGGAGATCGCCGAAAACCCCGATACCCTCGGCGCCTGGGGCTACAGCTTCCTGCTCGGTCGGTTTCTACCGCAGGCTCGGGAACGAGGGCTGACGGAGACAGACCAGCAACGGCTCCTCGTCGACAATCCGCGCCGGGTGCTCGCGGGGGACTAGGGGTTCGCTTACACGAGGGCGGCCGCCACCAGGTTGTGGAAGCGCGGCCGGACGTGGTTGATCGCAAAGTTATCGGCATCCGGGTGCGTGCGGTTCGTCAGCAGAATGATGATCAGGTCTCGCTTCGGGTCGATGGCGGCCGACGTCCCCGTGAACCCCGTGTGGCCGTAGGTCGCGCCGGAGAGCAGGTCGCCGAAGGGACGTGGCACTGGGAAGGCGTAGCGCTGCGGTGGAAAGATCTTCGTCGCGGCGGGGGAAGGTGCCCACTCTTCCCGAGGCTGTCGACCCTTTCTCAATAGCTGCCAGCCAAGCCCCCAGGATTGAGCCAGGCCGATCGTCTGATCCGCCGTCGCCTCGGCGATAGTGCCCGAACTGAAGATCCGCCTCCCGTGAGAGAGACCGCCGTCAAGATACATCTGACAGAAGATGAACAGGTCCGCGGCGGTCGAGAATAATCCGGCGTGGCTGCTGACGCCACCCAGCGGGTAGTGCGTGTTTCCATCGTTCACCTCTCCCACCAGCACACCGTCGCGCCAGCCCTCGAAGTGCTCGCCCAGATTCGCCACCATCCCCTGTTCGAACCGATTGCCGCGTTCGGTGGCGGCCGCACGTTCTCGCAGGGTTCCCTGCGGATTGAAGCCGGTGTCCCGCATTCCGAGCGGCATCCACACGCGACTGTGCAGCAGGCGATCGATGCCCTCCCCGGTCAAACGACGAACCAGATGCCCAATGAGACTCATGCCGATATCGCTGTACCGGACCACCGCCCCGGGGGCGTCACCCAGCTGCAGGTCACAGATCACCCGCACGACCGCCTCGGCACCGCTTGCCCTAGCGTAGGTGGGTACCCATCCTACGAACCCGGCGGTGTGGGTGAGCAGGTGGCGCAGGGTGACTTCTTGCTTGCCGTGCGCGGCGAACGCTGGTATGAAGCGCGCGACGGCATCATCGAGGCTCCACGCCCCGTCCTCGAGAAGCAGGAGCGCGGCCGTTGCGCCGGCTACGGCTTTCGTCAGCGACGCCAGGTCGAATACCGTGTCCGGCTGCATGGGACGGCGCGTGGGGTCGACCTGGGCGTCGCCGAGCGCCCAGTGCGCGGCCACGCGGCCGCGCCGGGCAACCAGCGCCACTGCTCCCGGGAACGCCCCTTGGGCGATCGCCTGTTGCAGCAACCCCCTGGCCCTCTCGAGGCGGTCGGGATCAAGCCCCACTTCCACCGGGTGCTGCTGGGGCATCTCAGTCACCGGCGCGCAATCTCGGGTCCAGAACGTCCCGCAACCCATCACCAAGCAAATTAAAGCCGAGGACCACGATCATGATGGCCAGGCCTGGAAAGATGGCCGGCCAGGGCGACAACTCGACATACCGGCGGCTCGTGCTCAACATGCTTCCCCATGAGGGAGCCGGCGGCGGCGTGCCCAGCCCGAGAAAGCTGAGCGAGGCCTCGGTCAGGATGGCCGTGGACAGGTTGAACGTTGTCTGGACGATCACCGGCGCGAGAAGGTTCGGCGCGATGTGACGCACGATGACCCGTACGTCCGACAAACCGAGCGCCCTGGCCGCTTCCACGAACTCCATCTCTTTGAGCGAGAGCACCGAGGCCCGCGCCAGACGCGCGAAGGACGGCGCATAGACGATCCCAATCGCAATCATGGCGTTGGTGATACTGGGACCCAGCATCGCCATGATGCCGATGGCGAGAAGAATCGCCGGAAACGCAAACAACACGTCCATGACACGCATGAGCGCGTTGTCGGTCACCCCGCCAAAGAACCCGGCGACCAAACCGAGGACGGAACCGAGCAGGAGAGCCAGGCTCACCGAGATCACGCCCACCTGCAGCGAAATCCGAGAACCGAAAATGATGCGGCTCAGAATGTCGCGCCCCAACTCATCGGTACCTAAAGGAAACTCCGCTCCGGGTGCCGCGAGACGCGCCCGGCTGTGCACTTCGTCGGGCGGATACGGGGCAATCGCGGAGGCGACAAGGGACGTCAAGATGCACGCGATCACGATGACGGCGCCGGCTATGCCAATGTGATTGCTGCGAAACCGGCGCCAGAACCACGCAAACCTGGCGGCCATCTGGGCCCGCCGGCCCCCACCGGCATGATCTCCCGCCGCCGCATCAGTAGTGGATTCGGGGGTCAAACCAGGCATACAGCATGTCCACCATGAGATTGATGAGACTGAATATCATCGCGACAAACAGGACGCCACCTTG
>CBRGMJ010000355.1:0-2799 GCA_967797525.1 uncultured bacterium
GTCGGTGATCCCGCCAAGCGCGGTCTTGAAAAAGGTTTCGACCAGCGCGAAGGTCGCGACGACGACACCGACGAGCTTGACGCTGGCGCCCAAATGTTCGGTGAGATGCAACGGTAGCAGCGGGAGCACCGTGGCGAATCCGAACTGCGCTATGCCGATGATGATGGCGATGCGCAGCACGGCGCGCCCGTTGTTGGCCGGCGCGTGGGTCACCGGGCCGAGGCCGCCGTGGATGTGCCGTCCGGTCTCGTCGAGCGCACACCGGCCCTGGCGGCGGCCGATGACGCTGCCCGGTGTTCCTCAGCATCGGGTAGCGCCTCGAGCCGCACGTCTCCGTGCCGGCGGCGCAGCGCCAGTTCAATCAGATGATCGGCGAGCCAGGGATTCTTTGGGAGCAGCGGACCGTGCAGGTACGTGCCGAACACGTTGCGCCAGACCGCGCCTTCCGTGCGATCCTCGCCGTTGTTGCCGAACCCTGCCGTCACCCTGCCCAACGGGCGCGCCTGCGGTCCCAGCGTCGTACGGCCGCCGTGATTCTCGAACCCGACGAGCACCTGTCCCGACGCCGACTCGCGAATCACGATGTTGCCGATCAGCCGACGAGCCCCCGGACCGGGATGCACCGTGCGCAGGTCGAGGAGCCCCAACCCTTCGAGCACCGGTCCGTCCGCCGGTCGATACTCGTGCCCGATCAGCTGGTATCCTCCGCAGACGGCAAGCACGACGGCCCCGGCCTCGGCCGCGTCGCGCAAAGCGGTTCCCTTTACGCGGCACAGATCGGGCGCGGCGACGCGCTGCTGGCGGTCTTCGCCGCCGCCGACAAAGTACAGATCGCCGGAATCGGGACCGATGGCGTCACCGAGACGCAACTCGACGACCTGCGCGCGAATGCCACGCCATTCGGCCCGCCGCACCAACGTCATGATGTTGCCGCGGTCGCCGTACAGGTTGAGCAGATCCGGATAGAGATGACAGATCCGTAGGTCCATGCAGCGCCTTATTGCTTCCAGAAGTCCCGCACGTATCCTTTGCGGGTCATGATCTCGCGCAGCTGCAACATGGCGGTATACGTGGTGAGCACGTAGAGTCGCTCGCCATCGCGCAGTGCGCCTCGGGCGCAGATCAGCGCGTGTGCGCCGTCACGTTCGACCGTGATCTGCCCACCATCCACACCCGCGTACTTCAGACGCAGCGCCATGTCGTCGGCGCGGATGCCTGTCACGATCACCGTCCGCGCGCGCCCGCGCAGCATCTCGAAGTCGACGTCCCATAACCACGAGATGTCGCGCCCATCGGCGATGAGGTCGTTGATGGCGATCAACACGACCGGCGCGTCCTCGGCCGCCAGCACCGTGCGCAAGACCTCGTTGAAACCGGCCGGGTTCTTGGCCAGCAGCATCAACGCCTCACGGCCGTCGATGGTCACACGTTCGCCCCGCCCAAATGCCGGCGCCGTCGCCATGATGCCCCGGCCGACGGTCTCCGGCGCCACGCCCAGCCCCAGCGCCCCGGCCGCCGCGGCCGTCACATTGTAGACGTTGTAAAGACCGGGGAGGTTGGTTGAGAGCGACAGCGTGGTACGGTCCCACGCGACCGTCAGGGTCGCGCCGTCGGCGGCGTGGAGGCGCACGTCGCGCCCAGAGACGTCGGCCGCCGGCCGACTGCTGCCGCACTGCGGGCAGTGATAGTGGCCCATGTGGCTCACGGTCACCATCGTGTACTCGTACGGCCGGCCGCAATGATAGCAGTAGCGCGAGTCGGCGGCATGCTCCAGCGTCCGGACACCCGCGCCGTCGGGCGCCCCGTCGAGACCGAAGGTCACCGTGCGGCCGGTGAAGGCGCGTCCGACGTCAGCCACGAGCGGATCATCGGCATTGAAGATCACGATCGCGTCTTCGCGCAACCGCGTCAGCACGCCGCGCCAGCGTTCGGCGATGAGGTCGATCTCGCCGTATCGGTCGAGTTGATCGCGGAAGAGATTGAGCAGGCACACGGCGCGGGGCTGGGTTGCGTCGACCGCGGCCGGCAGCGCCGCCTCATCGACTTCGAACAGCCCCAGATCGCCGCGCGGCTCGCCCGCCAGCGTCGCATGCTCGACGAGCGCCGAGGCGATGCCCGAAATGAGGTTGGCGCCCGCCCGATTGTGGATCGCCACCAGCCCTGCGGCGTCGAAGATGCCACCGAGGAGGCGGGCGGTCGTCGTCTTGCCGTTCGTGCCGGAAATCAGGACGACCCCGTGGGGCAGACGCGCGCTCAGGCGACGCACGATCCCGGGCGCCACCACGGTGGCAACGCGTCCGGGCAGCGTTGTGCCGCCGCCCAGACGCAGGGCCCGGCTCGCGACCGCAGTAAGGCGACCGGCAGCGATCGCCACTGGTTCTCTCATCCAACTGATTATGCGTCATCGGGGGAGCCAACAGAACAGGAGCCTCAGCCGTCGGCATCAAAACCTCACCATGCCGCAACCTGAAGGGAGAGTTCTTCGTGGACGCAGCGTTCCCGACGCTCGTGAAGTTAGGGGTCGTTCTCGCCCTTGTCGCCGCCAACGGCATGTTTGTCGCCGCGGAGTTTGCCATTGTCTCTGTGCGACGAGCCCGGTTGATGCCTCTGCTTGGGCGTTCGAAGGCCGCCCGGCTCGTGCTCAAGACCGTAGAGGATCCCAACACCTTCCTCGCCGCCACCCAGCTCGGCATTACGATGGCCAGCCTCGGGCTCGGCTGGGTTGGAGAACCGATGGTCGGGGGTCTGATCGAGCCTCTTCTCGGGCACCTGCCCATCCAGGTCCGGGATGTCGCGAAA
>CBRGMJ010000356.1:0-2793 GCA_967797525.1 uncultured bacterium
CGCGCGCCGATGGGCAGCGCGACCACGTGGCCACCGCGGCGCTTCTTGTCGACGGCCTGTCGGGAGATCCCAAGCAGGCGCCCGGCCTCTTCCGCAGACACGGATCCGCCATCGGCTTCGAGTAGCCGGCGCTTAGCCTCGACGGCGCGAATCTGCGCGGCCAACAAGGGCGTGGCCCCGGTGACGCGTTCGAGCATCTCGGGGTGGAGCACCGCCGCGACCAGGACACGCTCTTCATCACGAGCGCGCAGCAGCCGCCGGAGGTCGGCGCGGGGCATCCCGGCCAGAGTGCGGCTCAATGCGGCCACGCCGCGGGCCAGGGCCTCTGACAGCAGTTCGGCACCCGTTGCGCCTTTTCTTCGTTCGTGGCGGACCGCGCACATTGGCTCTCGGCTCCGAAGTGTTTACGTAGTTTACATTATAAATCGGCTGAAAATTCCGTCAACTCTGCACATCGCGTAGGGTACTCCAATCTACGCGAACGCCGAGCGCGCGTGACCTGCTGGGAAAACGAAACCGGCGCGGACTGCATCCGCGCCGGCAATCCGTGAGGTTCACCCGCGGTGACTGTGCCTTTCGTCGTCTAGGTTCGTGTCGCTAGGTACTCCAGCAATGTTCTCACGCCGAAGCCCGAGGCGCCTCGCTGCTGCAGCGACGTCGTGCCTTCGTCGCGTGACAGAAATGCCACCGGCGCGATGTCGATGTGCGCCCACGGCACGCTGCCGGCAAACTCGCGGATGAAGATCGCGCCCTTCTGCGCCCCGCCGTGGCGCCCGCCCGAGTTCTTGATATCCGCGATGTCGCTGCGCATCGCCTTTCGATACTCCTCGTAGAGCGGGAACGGCACCAGCCGCTCGCCCACGCGGGCGCCGGCCGCGATCAGCCGTTCGACCAACCCCTGATCGCTCCCCATCAGCGCCGCCGCAAAGGGTCCGAGCGCGACCGACGCCGCACCGGTGAGCGTCGCCAGGTCGATGATCTCGTCCGGGTTGCCGGCGGCCAGGTGGGCCACCGTATCCGCCAGGACCAGCCGCCCCTCGGCGTCGGTGTTGTTGATCTCAATCGTCGTGCCGTTGACCGCCGTGACCACGTCCCCCGGTCGCATCGAGCGGCTGCCGACCGCGTTCTCGACCGCCGCGATCGCGCCGATCACGCGCACCGGCGGCGCCACCAACGGCAGCGCCCGCATTGTCGCCAGCACCGCGGCCGCTCCCGCCATATCGGTTTTCATCGTCTCCATACCGTCGGCGGGTTTGATATCGACCCCGCCGGTGTCAAAGGTGACGCCTTTACCCGCTAGCGCGACCGTCCGGCGCGGCTTCGAGGGGACGTACTCGATCACGATGAAGCGGGGCGTGTGGACGCTCGCGGCTCCCACGTGCATGATGACCTCGAGACCGCGCTTTTTCAAATCCTGCGGCCCCCAAACTTGGACTTTGAGCTTGGTCCCGCGCGTGACCCGTCGCGCTTCCTGCGCCAGCGCCTCAGGCGTCATGACGTTGGGGGGCTCGTTGACCAGATCGCGAGCGTAGTTGACGGCCTCAGCGAGCACCTGCCCGCGGCGGCGGCCGGTTTCAACCGCCGAGGCCTCGGCGCGGTTGGCGGCTAACAGGTCCACATTGACATCGGTCTTCTTCTCCTTGCGATACTTTTGGAATGTGTACGTGCCGAGTAGCGCGCCCTCGGTGCGGGCCGAGGCGATCGCGGCGGGCTCCCACTCTTTCTGCTGCAGCGGTGGGAAGACGACCCGGCCCAAGTGTTGGTCCTGCGCCCTGCGCGTGACCGCCGCCGCCCCAAGCCGCAGACGATCGAGGCTGAACGTTGCGCGGTCACCCAGACCCACGACGCCGACGCGGGCGGCGGGCAGGCGGCCGTGCGTGTGCACGATCATCACGGTGCCGGCCTCGCCCGTAAAGCGCTCTTCTTGCATCGCGCGCGCCAGGTAGCCGCCGAGCGCCTGATCGACCTTAGCGCCCAGTCCCTCCAGGCGACCCGGCGTGCTGAACACGCCGATCGCCAGCACGTCACAGCGGTGAGTCGTGGGATCGGCAACGACCACGCGAACGGTCACAGACAATCCTCCTCGTCAGATGTCCTACCGGGGGATGGGTACGGCCTCACGAGAAAGCGCGATCTCCTGCCCGGCGCCGGACGCCCGTGCTCGCCGGTAGAGCAACTCCATGGTCACGACGTCTTCGAGGGCAATGCCTGTGATTCGAACAGCGTGATCTGATCGTCCCCGGTCCGGCCGGGCGTCTTCCCGGCCACGATGGCACCGAGTTCCACCACTCGCTCCCACACCGGCTCGCCGGCGCGGGCGGACGCGATCAGGTCGCCGCACTCGATCTTGGCCTGGTCGAGCGCGTCGACCGCGATGACCTGGCTGCGGCGCACGGCCTCGCCATCGATCTCCTGCCGGGACGCGGCGTTCGATCCGGCCGCATTGATATGGGTCCCGGGGCGTAGCCACTCGCCGTGAAGCACCGGCTCGCGGGTGGACGTGATCGTCACCGCGATGTCGACGTCCCCAACGGCGTCGCGCGGGTTGTCGACCGCCACGACCTCCGTGCCGAGGTCCTCGACCATCTCGGCGGCAAACGCTTCGCGGCGCTCTTCGGACCGGCTAAAGACCTTCACCAGCGCGACCGGACGCGCGCGCGCCACTGCCTGTACCTGGCTGCGGGCCTGCCAGCCGGCGCCGATGACGCCCATCGTGCCGGCATTCGCGCGCGCCAGATACTTCGTCGCCACGCCGCTCGCCGCGCCGGTGCGCACCATGCTCATCCATACCGC
>CBRGMJ010000357.1:0-2773 GCA_967797525.1 uncultured bacterium
ACAGCCCGACGATGAGAAACGGTAGCCGTAGCCCCCCGGTCATGGCGACCAGACCGCCAAACGCTGGTCCCGCCACCTGCCCGGCCGAGTAGACGGCGGAGAGCACGCCGTTGTATAGCGCCAGCCGGTTCGGATCGGAGACTTGCGTCAGATATAGACGGGTCGCCACGAAGTCGATGCCGGCGCCCAGCCCCGCCAGCGCGCGGAACGCGATGAGTCCCACGGCGTTCGCCGCGGACGCGATGAGCACGTTGGCGCCCGCATAGGTCGCGATGCCGGCCCGAATGAACCGGCGCGCGCCCACCCGGTCGGACAGCCAGCCTGACGACAGTTGTCCCACAGAGTTGGCGACGGCGAAGCCGCTGGTCAGCAGGCCGAGCTGGAGCGGCGACGCGCCGAGCGACCGCGCGTACAGCGGGACCAACGGGAGCATGACACCGATCCCCAGGCTCGACACGAACGTGATCGCCGCCAGCACAAGGTGTGGTGTGTCGAGTCGTCTGAGATCGCGGATCATTGGGGCTCGTACCGTCCGAGCGCGAGCGAGGCGTTGATCCCGCCGAAGCCAAACGAGTTGGTCAGGACATGATCCACCCGCTGCGACCGGCCGCGGTGTGGGATGTAGTCAAGATCGCACTCTGGGTCTGGGTCGTCCAGGTTGATGGTCGGCGCCAGATACAGGTACCGCAGCGCCAGCATGCAGATCGCCGCCTCAATGGCCCCCGAGGCACCCAGCGCGTGGCCGTGCATCGACTTGGTGCCGCTGATGGGGATGCGGCGCGCGTGATCGCCGAAGACCGTTTTGATCGCCCGCGTCTCCGTTGAATCATTCAGCGGCGTCGATGACCCGTGGGCGTTGATGTAGTCGATCTGCTCCGGGCGGATCCCGGCGTCGGCCAGCGCGAGGTGCATGGCCCTCGCCGCCTGCCGTCCCGACGGCAACGGCGCCGTCATATGGTAGGCGTCATTCGTCGATCCGTATCCCACGATCTCCCCGTAGATCGCCGCCCCGCGGGTCAGCGCGTGATCGAGCCGCTCGAGCACCAGCACCGCGGCGCCCTCTCCCATGACGAAACCATCTCGCCCGCGGTCGAAGGGCCGGCTGGCAGCCTCCGGATTGGTGTTACGCGTCGACATGGCTTTGATGATGTCAAAGGCGCCGAAGATCAGCGGGGTCAGGGGGGCCTCCACGCCGCCGGCCAACATCACGTCGACCTCGCCTGCGCGGACGAGCCTGAAGGCTTCGCCGAGCGCTATCGCGCCCGACGCGCACGAGTCGGTGTTTGCGCTGGTCGGCCCGGTGATCCCAAGATCGATGGCGATGTTGCACGACGCGGCGCCGCCGAAGACCGAGAGCGCCAGCGTGGGCCGCACCCGCCGGATGCCCTCGGTGACGTAGACGGTATGCTGCTCTTCGGCAAACGCGGCGCCGCCCAGCGCTGTGCCGATGAAACACCCCACGCGGTCGCGGTCGGTCTGGTCGAGGTCTAGCGCCGCATCGGCCATCGCCCCGCGCGCGCCAACCACCGCGAACTGCGAAAATCGATCGAGCCGCCGGGCCTGCTTGCCGTCCAGGTGGCGCGACGCATCGAAGTCGGCCACTTCAGCCGCGACGCGGCTGGCGAACTGCGAGGCGTCGAAGCGGGTGATGGCCCGCACGCCCGTCAGACCGGCCCGCACGCCGTCCAGCAGACCGGCGGCGCCGCTGCCGATCGGGGTGACGGCGCCCAACCCGGTGACAACGACTCGGTGTCTCACGGTACGCTCCTGTCGCGTTCTGCGCGCGTCTTGACGGCCGCCAGCGTCTTGCGCGCGATGTAGTCGATGAAGATCGGCCCGACGATCCAGTCCCCGACGACCCGGCCGACCAGCGGCCACCGCATCACGAGGTCGTGCACGAGCGACACCTCTACGGTGTCCCCATCCGGCTCAAACCGCCATTCCACGTTCATGCCGGTCGTGATGCCCTTGATGTGGCGAAAGATGATGCGGCGTCGGGCCGGCTCCGGTTCCTGCACCGCCGTCCACCGAGCCGGCCAGCCGCGGATCCACCCGCCCATCGAAAACGTGACGCGGCTCGGCGCGCGGTCGAGAATGCGGCACCAGGCGTAGTCGCGCAGGAGCGCCGGCCAGCCCTCGACGTCTCGGGCCAGCGCAAAGACGGCGTCAGCCGGCGCGGCGATGCGGACGTGATGAACCAGATGCATGAGCGATCAACCGAATCAGGTACCCGGCATTCAGGATGTCGCGAATCGGTCGTGTGTCACCGATCACGCCGAGCAGGTGAGACGCCAGCGACGGGTCGCGGGCCAGCCCGCGGAACAGACGCGCTGCCACGTGGGGCCGCCAGACGATCCATTGCAGCATGCGGCTCACCGTCCATGTGCCGCGAAAGGCCGCCGCGCGGGCCCGCTCGTAGGACGCGATCGCCCGGCGCGACGCGTCCCCGGTTCGCAGCGCACGGTCGGCGACGGCCGCCGCCAGCTCCGCGCCGCGCAACGCGAGCGCGATCCCTTCCCCGGTCATAGGGTTGATCGTTCCCGCGGCGTCTCCCACCAATACGACGCCGTCGCCGATGGACGGCCGGCGCGTGTAGCCAAGGGGGCCCACCGAGACAAACGGCGTCGTGCGCCGCGCGCCTGCAAGCATCGCCGACAGCGCCGGGAGGGACGCGCACGCTTGGTGAAACGCCGCGTCGCTATCACCCTGGCAGCGCTGCAGTGCGGCACGTGGCACGGCGACGACGACGTTCCCGCGGCCGCGCCCGTAGACG
>CBRGMJ010000358.1:0-2773 GCA_967797525.1 uncultured bacterium
TCGGGCAGGTCGTGCGCATCGGCCGCGTGCCGTTCACCGTCGTCGGCACGCTGAAACACAAGGGCCAGGGTGGCTTCGGCCAGGACCAGGACGACCTGGTCGTGGTGCCGATGGAAACCGCGCGGCGCCGGCTCTCGGGATCGAATGCGTTGCCGCCTGGCGCGGTGCAGCAGATCTCGGTCGGCGTCGACAGCGCGGACAACCTCGACTACGCGCAGGGCGAGATCGAGGCGCTGCTGCGCCAGCGCCACAGGATCCAGCCCGGCGAGGACGACGACTTCAGCGTGCGCAACATCGCGCAGATCGTGGCGACGCGCACGCAGACCACCAAGCTGATGTCGCTGCTGCTGGGCGCGGTGGCGACGATCTCGCTGATCGTCGGCGGCATCGGGATCATGAACATCATGCTGGTGTCGGTGACCGAGCGCACTCGCGAGATCGGCATTCGCAAGGCGGTTGGGGCACGCCGCCGGGATGTGCTGTTGCAGTTTCTCGTAGAGGCGGTGGCGCTGAGCGTCACCGGGGGGCTCATCGGCATCGGCGTGGGCATCGCGGGGTCGAGGGTGATCAGCCAGTCGGCTGGGTGGCCGGTCCTGCTGTCGACGCAAGCCGTGCTGATGGCGTTTTCGTTTGCCGTCGCTGTGGGCGTGTTCTTTGGTCTATATCCCGCGCGGCGGGCAGCCGGTCTTGATCCCATCGTGGCCCTGCGTCATGAGTAGCGCGATGAGCGTCGCGCCACCCAAGGAGAGCGGGATGAGGAAACGCTGGTTGTGGGCGGGGCTCATCGCCGCCGCGCTCGTCCTGGCCGCGGGCGGCGTGTACTACACGCGCGGCCAGCCGGTCGCCGAGCCCACACGACCGCGCGATCCTGGGCTGACCGTGCTCGTTGCCATCCGGACCGTTGAGCGGACGGAGGAGACCCGGCTGAGCAAGGAGCAGATCGCGAAGATTCTGCCGTTCGTCAAGGCCCTCAAGGACGTGCCCGCTTCCGATGACGCGGGGGTCATTATCGCGCGCGCGGTTCGGGACACGTTGACCGCCGAGCAGAAAGCCGCCTTGGAGACCGCCCGGCAGCAGTTTCAGTCGCGGGGCCGGCAGCAGCAACAGGGCGCGGCACCCGGCGGGGTGGGCGGGGGCGAGGGCGGGGGGCCAGTCGCGGGGCCGGCGGGCGCGGGCGGCCCGGCCGGAGCCGGGGTCAGCGACGATCAGCGCGCGCAGTTCCGTGCCCGAGCCTTTGAACGCATGATCCGGTACCTCGAACGTCGAATGAAATAGGCGTCACACCCAGTCTTCATTTGCAGGAGGAGTCGATGCGGCACACCGCACTCATCCTGGCGTTGCTGTTCGTCGTAACCTTGTGGTATCCGTCCGCAGTGGCCGCTCAGACGCCACGGCTGATGACGCTGGCCGACTTGGTGACGTCCGCCGACCAGCGCAATCCAACGGTCGTGGCGGCCCGTCAGGCTGTCACGGCCGCTGAAGCCTCGGTGGCGCTGGCGAAGTCCGGCCGGGGCCCTACGTTCACGGCCTCCGGCTCTACGGGAACCGCGGGCGGCGGGACGTCGACCTCGACCTCGGGATTCAACGCGTCGGTGAGCATCGGTGCGTCCTACGTCCTCTATGACAGCGGGCAGATCGCGTACGCGGTCAAACAGGCGGAGGCCAACCTCCAATCCGCGAAATTCGCGCTCGGAGCCGCTCGGCAGGACGTGTCACTGACGGTGGCGACGGGCTATATCAGCGTCCTTACGGCACAACGCAACGTCACGGTCCGCGAGCAGGTGGTGGCACAGAATCAGGAACTGCTGCGTCTGGCCGAAGGACAGTTTCGCGCCGGCGCGGTGGCGCGGGCTGACGTCGTGAGCGCACAGGCCAACCTCGCCACCGCCGAAGGCGACCTTATTGCGGCCCGTAACGCGGTGGATCAGTCCAAAGCGTCGCTGAATGCGGCGATCGGGCAGGCCGCCGCGATGCCGGTGGCGGTTGCACCGGCGCCGACCGTCCCGGCGCTCACGCTCACGCTGGCAAGCCTCGTGACATTTGTCGACGAGCGTCCCGAAGTCCGCAGGGCGATGGCCGACATTCTGGCGGCGACAGCGGCGCTGCAGCTCGCACAGGCCGGCGGAGGGCTCCGGCTGACCCTCAATGGCGCGGTCACACGGGCTCAGGCGCCGACCGAACAAACGATCTACTCGGTCGGCGCGACGGCGAGCATCCCGGTCTCGGATGCCGGACGCACCGACGCCAGCGTGGCACAGGCGAGCGCCAACCTGGAGGCCGCGAAGGCCCGTATCGAGACCGCGCGATTGAATGCGCAGCAGCAGAGTGTGCAGGCCTTCTTCAACGTCGAGAACGCCCGGGCTCGGATTGTCAGCACGCGCGCCGCGCTCGAGTTCGCCCTGGAATCGCTACGGCTGGCGCAGGGGCGCTATGCTGCGGGCGCGGGCACGCTGATCGAGGTGACGACCGCTCAAACGACGCTCCTCCAGGCGCAGGTCAACCTGGCCGCCGCGGAGTCCGACCAGCTCGCCGGGGTGATCAATCTGCGATACGCCCTGGGCCGGTCTGTGGTCGACGGGGCACTGTAGCCTGAAGGTAAACCTTTTGGGGCGGGGAACCGGTCATATGAAAAAGTGGGCATATACAAAGAGTAGGTGGCAGGCATTCCTCCGAACGGGGTGGACCATGCATAGGCGCCTGATCCCGCTGACCGTCGCGCTGTTTCTCGCGATCGGGATTCTGGCGCCACCCGTACGAGCCCAGCAGCCCGCAG
>CBRGMJ010000359.1:0-2765 GCA_967797525.1 uncultured bacterium
CATCGACGTTGGGCGCCTCGTCGGTCCGTGTCCACGAATCGCGCAGCGTGACGATGCGGTTGAAGATCGGGCGGGCCGGGCCCGAATCGACCGGATCGGGCCAAAAGTACCCCAACCGCTCGAACTGGTAGCGGGTATCTGGGGAATCCCGGATGACGCTCGGTTCGACGAACCCTTCGACGATCGCGAGGGACTGGGGATTCAGGTGCTCGGTAAACTCCCCTTCGCCGGCTTCGGGGTCTGGGACAGCGAAGAGACGGTCGTATAGACGCATCTCTGCTCGCACCGCGTGCGCGGTGGCCACCCAGTGGATCGTGCCCCTCACGGCGCCTCCGGCCGGCTGGCGGCCGAGGGTATCGGCATCGTACGTGCAGTGGAGTTCGACGATCTTCCCCGCGGCGTCTTTGACCACGTCGTCACAACGGATGACATACGCGTGACGGAGGCGCACCCTACCTCCCGGTTGGAGCCGGTGGAAACCCTTTGGTGGGTCTTCGATGAAATCATCGCGTTCAATATAGAGTTCTCGCGAAAACGGGACGGCCCGGGAACCGGTCTTGGGCACGTCGTGAGGCCAGGAGGGCGCGTCGAGGTGCTCGACCTGACCGGCCGGGTAGTTGGTCAAGATCACCTTTAGCGGTCTCAGCACGGCCAGGACACGCGGCGCCCTGTAGTTCAGGTCGTCACGGACGGCGGCCTCGAAAGTGGCGACGTCCACCTGGTTGTTGGCCCTCGCTACACCGATGCGGTTGGTGAATTCACGGATAGCCTCGGGGGTGATCCCGCGACGACGCAGACCAGAGATCGTGGGCATCCGAGGATCGTCCCACCCCTTGACGAACCCGCCTTCCACCAGCCGGATGAGTTTTCGCTTCGATAGGACCGTGTAGTCGAGGCTGAGTCGCGCGAACTCGTACTGGTAAGGACGGGGAGACTGTGGCAGCCTACACCGGCCGCGCAGATTCTCCACGAGCCAGTCGTAGATAGCCCGGTTGTTCTCGAACTCGAGCGTGCAAATGCTGTGCGAGATGCCTTCGATCGCGTCGGACAGCGGGTGCGCGAAGTCGTAGAGCGGGTAGATGCACCAGGCCCGTCCGGCCCGATAGTGGGGCGCGTGCACGATGCGGTAAAGCACCGGGTCGCGTAGCTTCATGTTAGGGTTCGCGAGGTCGATCTTCGCCCGCAGGACGTGGGCGCCGTCGGGGAACTCGCCGCGCCGCATGCGCTCGAAGAGATCGAGGTTCTCGCGCACCGTGCGGTTGCGATAGAGACTGGGACGCCCCGGCTCGGTGATCGTACCGCGGTAGGCGCTGATCTCCTCGTCGGAGAGGCTGTCGACGTAGGCCTTGTCATCCTCGATGAGCTGCACCGCGAACTCGTGCAGCCGATCGAAGTAGTCGGAGGCGTAGCGCTCCCTGGCCCACTCGAAACCGAGCCATCGGACATCCCGCTTCATTCCCTCGACGTACTCGATCGATTCGGTCTCGGGGTTGGTATCGTCGAAGCGGAGGTTGCACTCGCCCCCATAGTCAAGCGCGAGCCCGAAGTTCACACCAATCGATTTCGCGTGACCAATGTGCAGGTAGCCGTTGGGTTCCGGGGGAAATCGCGTCAGGACCTTCGCATAGCGATGCTCGCGGAGATCGTCGTCGATGATCTCCGTGAGGAAGTTTGGGCTGGCGCGCCGCTCGCGTGGTGCCAGATCGAGATCGCGCTTCATCGCGCTCCTTTGGGCATTAGGATACACGGTCCGGTCTCGCGTGCAAATGGATCGCAGGACGCCGGCGCGCGCGTGTCAAAGCGAGCGGGTATGTGCGTGGAGTACGATCTCGGCAACGTCTACGATCCCGCGTACACGATGGTCTGCAAGGTTTCGAAACACCTCTTGCACGAGATTGGGCGTGGCCCGCACGCCGGGCCGTAGCGCGGCGCTCGAGCGTCTGGTGCGGGCGCAGGTCGCCGCGCTCAACGCGCGCAATCTCGGCCGGGTGGTCGCGCTGTACGCGGAGGACGCCGTGCTGGAGTTTCCCGCCCGCCCCACCGTCAAGGGACGGACGGCCATCCGAGCCGCCTATGCGCGGTACTTCCGCGATTGGGAGGAGACCGTCACGCTAGAGCGCGTCGTGGTCTCCGGTGGGCGCGTGGCCGCGGAAGGCGCCGCGACCGGGCGGCATCGGACGGTGCGGTTGAAGATCCCCGGGCGCATCCCGATTCCCCTCAGGGCCTACCGACATGCGTTCTCAGCCTCATGGGAGGTTCGAGGCGGGAAGATCCGGCGGCACCGGGTCTCCTACGACTCAGACGATCTGATCCGGCAGCTACTTGAGGGCGTAGGCGATCAGGCGGTCCAGCGGTAGGGCCTGGCCTTCGTTCCACGCGGTCCTGATCGTCTGTTCATCAACAGGCTGCTCGCCGGGACGGGAGCGGCCCTCCATCTTATTGAGGACGTTGGCGAGATTGGTGCCGCTCTGTTTCTGCAAGACCGCCGCTCCCCCCGCCAGCCGCGCCGCGCGCAGGACGTCGCCCTCGGTCAAGGCGACGTCAGAAAGGTCGTCGAGCAACAACGCCAGGCCCGAGATATCGCGAGCCTCGTAGAAAAGGCCGAGACCTTCTGCGAAAGCGGCGCGCGCCCCAACGATGTCACCGGTCTTGCCCGCGACAAGTCCGAAGACGTGCAGCCCCCAGCCTAGGCTGAATCGATCATCGAGCCGCCGGAAGATCGGCAGGCTCAGATCGAGCTGGCGGCGCGCAGCGACATAGTCGCC
>CBRGMJ010000360.1:0-2744 GCA_967797525.1 uncultured bacterium
CATTTTCGGTGAAGAGCAACGCCGGCGACCCGTTGCACGCCATCCAATAGTCTCGGAGCGTCGGGTGGGTGGCGTGGACGAGCCCGCCCACCGTTTGGAGGTTTGGCCGCCGGTCGTCCCAGCCCCAGGACCAGGTGTTCCGAAACCACAGCGTCGGCAGCACGTGCAACGGGGCGGGGTCCGGCCCGCGGTTGGTCGCGGTGACTCGCGCCAGCACGTCCTCGGGGCCGACTTTCGCGTATTCGACCACCACATCGAAATAGCGATTCTCAGCGAAGACGCCGGTGTCGAGCAGCTCGAACTCGGGGGCGTCCTTCCCGCGACGCCGGTTCTCCTCGACGAGCAGATCGTATGGAAACCGGCGCTGCGGATACTTATAGAGCGCCTTCATGTATGAGTGCGTCGGCGTGTTGTCCAAGAAGAAGTAATACTCTTTCACGTCCTCGCCGTGGTTGCCCTGAGGGCCGGCGAGACCGAAGAGCCGTTCCTTCAAGAAGGGGTCGTGCTCGTTCCACAACGCCAGGGCCAGACACAGCCGGCCGTGGTTGTCGCAGATGCCGAGCAGGCCGTCTTCGCCCCACCGATACGCGCGAGACCTGGCGTGGTCGTGCGGGAAGTACTCCCACGCCCCACCATCAGGCGAATAGTCTTCACGGACCGTGCCCCACTCGCGCGCCGCGAGGTACGGGCCCCACCGATACCACGGGACCCCGCGCTCGCGAATCTCCGCGAGCCGGCGTCGTTCGGGATCCAGGTCCGGCACCGTCACAGTGGGCGGCCTATGGGGATCGCCAGACTTCGCCAAAGATCCGCACCAGGTTGCCGCCGATGATCTTCTTCACATCCCCCGGCTGGTAGCCGCGTTCGAGCAGCTTCCGCGTGATCTTTGGCCAGTCACCCAGACCGTCTTCGAGGTCGACCACGGGTTGGCCCTGGGGAAACCGCTCGTGGAACGTACCGGTCGTCCCCGCGAACTGCCGGCGGAGCGAGGCGCGCAGTTCGACCGGGTAGGCTCCCTTTGTGGCTTCGGAGTCGGACCCGATCGACACGTGATCGATCCCAACCATCTGCACCACGTAGTCGATGACGTCGACGAAGTCATCCAGCGTCGGCGGCCCCCCTCCCTTCCACACCAGCGGGGGAAAACACGAACAGCCGACTACCCCGCCGTGCTTCGCGACCTCGCGGATCTGCTCATCGGTGATATTGCGCGGCACGTTGACCAGCGCCTTCGGGTTGGAGTGGGTGAAGACGCACGGCTTCTCGGAGATCTCGATCGCATCCATCGAGGTCCGGTACCCCACATGGCTCAAGTCGACCATGATGCCGACCCGATTCATCTCGCGCACGAGCGCCCGGCCGAGTTTCGAGAGCCCCGCGTCGCTGGCCTCGTCGACGCCGTCACCGAGGAGGTTGCGATTGTTGTAGGTGAGTTGAATGGTTCGCACCCCAAGACGCCAAAACGCCTCGACGCGCTCGAGACGCGAGCCGATGGGACGCGCATTTTGGAAGGCGACAATGATCCCGGCGCGACCCGCGCGCTTGAGACGGTGGAAATCCGCGACGTGCTCGATGATCCCCAGCCGCGCGTCGCGCTGGACCAACGCGTAATACTCCTCGATGCGCATCACGGCCACTTCGAAGTCGTCATCCGGCCAGGCCGTCGTCGTATTGATCGCCGTCACCCCGGCCGCCAGCAGCCGGTCGGCGTCGCGGCAGAAGAAACTGGTCCCGTCGATGACGATCGAGTCGCGGTGCAGGTCGTCGTGTTCTAGCGGCACAAGCCACCTCCGAGTCAGATCATCGTGCGGCGAGAGTGCGATTTGGGATCGAGCACGTCGCGGAGCCCGTCGCCGATGAAGTTGAAGGCCAGGACGGCGACAACGATCCCAAGACCGGGAATCGTCGAGACCCACCACCCTTCGTAGATGTGATTGCGGCCGTCTGCGATCATGGTGCCCCAGGACGGCGTCGGCGGCTGGATCCCCAGTCCCAGAAAGGAGACCGCTGATTCGATGAGCAGCAGTCGGGCGATCTCGAACGTTGTCAGGATCACCAGCGGCGTCGCCAGGTTGGGGAGGATATGCTGCGCGACGAGACGGGCCTCGCTGCCGCCCAGCTCCCTGGCGGCCTCGAGATACTGTGTGGCCGCGATGCTCAGCGTGGATGCCCGCACGATCCGGGCGTAGTGCGCCCACGCCGGGATGCCGAGGACCACGATCAAGACGGCGAGCCCGCGGCCGAGCACCGCGATCGTGGCAATGATCAAGAGCAGCAGCGGAAACGCGAGTTGCACGTCCACCAACCGCATGAGGACCACGTCCGCGAGCCCGCCGCGGTAGCCGGCGACGACCCCCGCCGTAATACCGAGCACCGCACCAATCGTGACCGCCGAGGTCGCGACGAACAGTGAGAATCGGGCTCCGTGCATCATCCGGCTCAACAGGTCGCGCCCGAGATTGTCTGTGCCCAGGGGGTGTCCGGGGTTGCCCCCGGGAAGCGCCGCCGGTGGGATCAGACGGGCATCGAGGTCGGAAAGTTCGGGTGGATGCGGCAACCACGCGACCGGCCACAGGGCCGCGACCGCCAACACCGCGAGCAAGATGCACCCGGCAAGCGCAAACCGATCACGCAGAAACGCTCGGAGCGCCCGGCGGCCCGGAGATGCCGCGCGCACCCCGGGGGGCGCAGCCGCGACAGCGATGCGCCGCTCAATCGCCAACCCGCACCCGTGGGTCGAGCAG
>CBRGMJ010000361.1:0-2726 GCA_967797525.1 uncultured bacterium
AATTCGCCTGGCAATGGACCGAGAAATACGGCGGTCTGATCTACAGTCAGATCCGCCGCATGGGGTCGGGGTGCGATTGGGACCGCGTGACCTTCACGATGGATCCCGCCTACTACGATGCGGTGATGGAGTGCTTCCTGCGTTTGTATCAGAAGGGCGCCATCTACTACGGCAAGCGCATGATCCACTGGTGCCCCAAAGACCTGACCAGTGTGTCGGATCTCGAGGTAGACCACCAGCCGGTCGACAGCCACCTGTGGTACGTGCGCTATCGCGGCGCACACGGCGCCCCCGACGTGATCATCGCCACGCAGCGTCCCGAAACCATCCTGGCGGACGTGGCCGTGGCGGTGCATCCCGACGACGAGCGCTATCGCGCGCTGGTGGGTCGCGAGGTGATCGTGCCGATCGTCAACCGTGCAGTGCCCGTGATTGCAGACAAGCGTGTCGACCCGGCATTTGGCACGGGGGCGCTAAAGATCACGCCCGGCCACGACCTATTGGACAACGAGATTGGCGCCGACCACAACCTGCCCGTGCTGGTGGTGCTGGATGAGCGCGGCCGCATGACAAACGATACCGGCCCCTACGCGGCTCAGGACCGGGTCGAGGCGCGCGAGGCGGTGGCGCACGATCTCGAGACGGCAGGGCTCATCGAGAAACGCGAACCCTACCGGACGAACGTGGGACGGTGCGACCGCTGCAAGACCGTGCTCGAACCCTACATTACCGATCAGTGGTTCGTCCGCGTAAAGGAGCTGGCGGCTCCGGCCATTGAGGTCGTGAAGCACGGCCGGGTGCGATTCCATCCGGCGCGGTGGAGCAAAGTCTACCTCGACTGGATGGAGAACATCCACGACTGGAACATCAGCCGCCGGCTGTGGTGGGGACATCGTATCCCGGTGTGGCACTGCGCGAACGGGCACCACACGGCTGGTCGCGAGGCCCCCGCGCGCTGTCCCGAGTGCGGTGGGACCGACCTCAAGCAAGAAGAACAGATCCTCGACACCTGGTTCTCATCGGCGGCGTGGCCGTTTGCCACGTTGGGGTGGCCCAGACAGACGCCCGACCTCGCGTACTTTTATCCGACGAGTGTGCTGGCGACGGGGCGCGATATCATCTTTCTCTGGGTGGCACGGATGATCATGTTTGGACTCGAGTTCATGGGTGATGTCCCGTTCACCGATGTATACATCAACCCGACGGTGCTCAACATCGAGGGCAAGCGCATGAGCAAGTCGTTGGGCACCGGTCTCGATCCCCTCGACTACGTCGAGGAGGGCTACGGCGCGGATGCGCTGCGATTCGCCCTGACCCTCCGCTGCTCGCAGGGCCAGCAGGATCTGCGTTTCGGCGAGAAGATGCTGGAGGACGTGCGGAACTTCAACAACAAGATCTGGAACGCCGCGCGGTTCGTCCGGATGCATTTAGAGGACTTCACAACGTCCGCGGGCGGTGGGACACCGGCGTTGATCGATCGCTGGATCCTCAGCCGGTATGCCCGGCTGGCGCGCACCGTCACCGAATCGCTGGACACCTTCGAGTTTGACAAGGCGGCCCGCGCGCTCTATGACTTCATCTGGTCCGAGTATTGTGACTGGTATCTGGAATTGGTGAAGGTCGATCTCTATCGGCCATCACTCGAGCCCGCGCGGCGCCGCAGCATCCAGCACACATTGTGGACCGTGCTCGAAGGCACGATGCGGCTCCTGCACCCGATCATGCCGCACATCACCGAGGAGATCTGGCAGAGCCTGCCACACGAGGGGGAGAGCATCGTGGTGGCCTCTTGGCCCGAGTCCAACGCCTTGCCGATCGATGAAGATGCCGAAGCGCGCATCGGCACCGTGATGGCCGTCGTGCGGGCCATCCGATCGATCCGCGCCGATCTCGGCCTGCCGCCGGCAGCGCAGGTCGCGCCCATGTTGCGGGCGACGCCCGATACCAAGTCGCTGCTGGAATCGCACCGTGACTACGTCGCGACGCTCGCGCGGGCGTCGGGGCTCACGATCGCCGGTGACGGCTCCGCGACACGCGGCACCATCGGGACGATCGCCGACGGCGTGGGCGTGCTGCTGGCGGTCTCGGAGACCGATCGGGCGCGCGCGCGCAAGCGGCTGGAAGGCGAACTACAGGCCGCGCGCGCACACCTCGAGCGCACCCGGCGTCGACTGGACGACCCAGAGTTCACGACCCGGGCGCCGGTCGAGGTGGTGGAGGAGGAGCGCCGGCGTGATCAAGAGCTGCGTGGCCGCGAGCGGCTGCTCCAACGCTATCTCGAAGACCTCGGGTAAACGAGGAGTTCCCCGCCCACTGACGAAAGGGGCAGTTCGTGCGCCAGAATACGCTGGTCATCACGATCACGCTCATCGGGCTTTTTATCATCTCGCTGATCGTCGGATACTTCGCCGGGGAACGGTTCTTCAAACCTCAGGCTTCGCGACCTCCGGACAGTGTGACCCGACCCGAGACGGCTCCGCCAACCATGCAGCCCTCACCCGCCGCTGCCCCAACCGGCGGCGTCGCCGGCACGCCGCCGGCGACACCACAGCCCGCCACACCCGTGCCTGCCTCGCCGCGCCCGACGACGGCCCGGGCAACGCCACCTCCGACGCCGGAGCCCGCCGCCACTCCAGCGCGCGCCACGTCGACGCCCGCGGCACCGGCCTCTGTGGCCACGCCGCGCGTAGCCCCGACCCCGCGCCCGACGGCAGCTGCGCCCGCGA